>DOFS01000255.1 GCA_003523945.1 Nitrospiraceae bacterium
TTTGTCATCCCCGTGGATAAATGGGTTGATAGGGAATTTAAATCCCGGTTGTCAGAAGTTCTACTCGGACCTTCCAGCCGACTTCCCGAATTTTTCAGACCTGAAACGTACCGCCCGGTAGTAGAAGCTTTTTGTACGGGACGCCCTCATCACGCTATTTCTCGGGCAGGGTTGTATCAACGGGCCATTATGTTACTAGCCGTCCAATTAGCCCTATGCGATAGGTAGGGCGGGTTCGGTATTCAGTCGTCTTGCTGATGAGGTGGGAATCTCCTTCATGGAAAGCCTTTTCCCGGCCTCTGAAGAGGCTTCAATGTTTGATTCCGTAGTGGCTGACTGATAACCCACGGCCTCTACCTCACCTATCCTCTCCTTACAAAGGAGCGGATTTTGAAGCCGATTTATATCGAAAGAGGAGCACGAAAATGGGAGTGATCTACGGAAAATCATGATGAATCAATTTTTTAGGTCAGAGTATTTGTGGATTTCGGTTGCTCTCGAAGTTTAAGGAAAAATGTATGGCTAAGATAAGTCCACCTACTTCACCCTCAATCCGAAAACCGGGAAGTTCGGGTTCCGCCAAAGAGGCTGAACTGAAGGCCAAAGAAAAGAATGGCCAACTGATTTGGCCTATCCTCATAAAAGTAATGATTTGTGTAATCCCCGCCATGGGGTTGGTTGGAATGGGGAAATTATTTGCCGGTGGAAAAATTTTCTTTGTTTTTTTGCTACTGTTTCTTGCGTATTATGTAATGTCTGGAAAACCGTTAAGTTTTTTTGCCTTGTCCATATCAGTCCTTCCCGTTTTGGCGTTTTTGCGTGGTGGTTTGTTCTACAACTCGGTAATAGCTATTTTGGGGGTGGGACTTGCTCTCAGGCTTTTTAAAAGCCCTCAAAAGTTTTTTCGATTATGGAACAATCTTCCGTTGCGTTGGCTTCTGATTGTTGGGGTATTGTATTGGGGGGGGGCTTTTATTTTGACGAGGAGCTATTCTTCTGGCCTTATGATATTGGAGCTTGGATTCAGTGCCGGAATCGTGTATCTCCTTGCTGAACAACGAAGATTCCTTTCCACGGCATTTATTGGTGCGGGCATCTCCGTGTTCGCAATCGGGTTGGCATTATTAGGATATGGGTCGCCACGTCTGGTCGAAGTTGTAATTGAAGGTGTAACCTTCGGAAATCCTATCAATTTCGGTATTCCGGCGGCGTTTATCCTGCTGTATTCAATTGTGGACGATGGGAAATGGCTGTTTTTGCACAATTCGCCCTCTGTTCGTCGAGCATTTGGGGGAACAGCCTTTATTTTTTTACTCCTCTCAACATCGCGAGGCAGTTGGGCTGTTACCGTCGTGGGTGTAATCATCATGCTACTGTTTTCTAAAGCCCGAATGAAAATGAGAATACTATTGTCCTTATTGGTCATGGTTGTTCTCCTGCTTGGTTTCCTTTTGACGGAAAAGGGGGCAACATTAAACGAATGGTTTGACAAGGCTACGAGCGACGATAGAAGTATGGCGGAAAAAACTTCTGGGCGTTTCGACATGTGGATCCTTTTTCCGAAAGTTCTGCAAGATTCACCAATTTTGGGCTTTGGTCCTGGCTCTGGGCCAAAGGTATTTGCTGACTATGCTATCTCTGATCCTAATGTGGGATTCAAACCCGGCCTTGAAATGGCATGGCATTCCTTGTATCTCCATGTGGGTGTTGAGACTGGGCTTATCGGCCTCATTCTATTAACGGTTTTCCTTATCACCATAGTGAGAATGGGACTTGTCCATCGGCGTATGACGGGTGAGGTAGGCCCGCTGTTGGGCGTACCGTGTTTTATGACGATTGGTCTTTCCGTTTCTGCTTTTGACCCATTGTCTGGGCTTTTCTTAGGTATGGCGTTGCTGGGGAACAGGCGGGTGGAAAAGGTACAACGACAAAAATGGTTGAAACCCCAAGCAGATAGAGTAAAAACGGATAGCCCCACAAATTCCCCAAACCACAAGGTTGTCAGTCCCTGATTTTCTGGATGTATTCAAAATGATGCTCAACCGGTAGAGAATTGAATCTGTTTCCCGGTTAAATCAGTTGCCGGTTCTTACAGCGACGATTTGGGAGGCTAACGGAACAGGGCACCCATAACCATTACTAGGCCACTCAATTACATAAGAATGGAACACATGATCATGTGTGTTGATGGCTGGCAGAGAGCCTTCGGTATCTGTTCGTGCCATTAGAAGAAAGATTCCCCTGGAAATTGGAATGACAGGGTTCATCAGGGAAGAATGCGAACAAGGTATTCCTGGACCGCATAAGTGGCATTGAAGATTGGATCTTGAACGGTTAATTCATAAGGAACTTAAAATATGGCATTCCAGGATACAATTAAGACATTGGTCATAATCACGAACGTTCGACATTATGAAGTTTCGGGAAAGTTATACGCGTCCGGTCCTTATACATTACAGATTCAACCTTTGGCTGATCTGTTTGAGAAAGTATTGATAGCAGCACCATGTCAAAAGGGGCTCCCTCCCAGCGATTGTCTCCCCTTCGCCAACGAAAATATTTTGATTTTGCCACAAAAAGAGAGTGGAGGACGAACTTTTTGGGAAAAGTTTTTGCTTGTCGTCAATGTGCCGAGACATGTGGTGGAATTGTGTAGGGCCATGCTAAAGGGTGACGTCATTCAGGTTCGTTGCCCCTGTAACCTTGGTTTATTGGGAACTATTCTGGCACCACTGTTCTCCAAGTATTTAATAGCCAATTATGCCGGCCAGTGGAATAATTTTGTGGGAGAGCCTTTATCCTCTCGCTTGGAGCGGTTCATTTTGCGTTCCTGGTGGTGGCGAAATGGTTTAGTACTTGTGTATGGAGGTGGATCTAATCAGCCCAAGCAAATTATCCCGTTTTTCGCTTCCACTATGACGGCCAAACAAGTGCAGCGGGGGATTGAAGTAGCATCCCAAAAGCGGTTCGAGCTTCCGTTGCAAATTGTTTTTGTGGGAAGATTGGTGCCACCCAAAGGAGTGGAGATTCTACTGCGGGCTGCCGGTGTTCTGCGAAAACAAAATATTCCGTTCCAGTTATCAATCGTGGGGGATGGACCGGACCGTCCCCGGCTTGAAAGTATTGTGCATCAGCTGGATTTGGTGGGACTGGTTCACTTTGTTGGCCCTCTTCCTTATGAGGAAGTGATGGGCTGGTATGAAAAGGCCCATGTGTTAGTCCTGCCTACCAAAACCGAGGGTTTCCCCAAAGTTCTCGTGGAGGCGATGTGTTATGGTGTGGTATGTGTAGCCACTGACACTGGATTGATTTCGTGGATGCTGAAGGAGAGAGGTATTGTCTTTCCCTATGGAGACGTTGATGCTTTGGGAGCCCATTTGCGATGTATCATGGAAGACGCTTCGATGGTTCAACGACTTTCAAAAGAGGCTAGTGCTTGGGCAAAAAATTATTCTATTGAAGGAGTTCGAGAGACTTTAAGTCGTTTATTTCTGGAGCGTTGGAATTACAGTTTCTTGAATGAGAAGGATAAAGACAATTTGGAATGAGGCCTTATGTTGTGTGCTAATGTAGTTGGTTTTGTAGCCTTACTGATTCCGTGGTTGCCGGGGTTTAGTAAATGGTGCTGAATTTTTCGATTAATCTGAGCAGAAATAAATCTGAGGCGAATGGCCGAAAGCAGACCTACGCCAGTACAAGAAATTTCTGAATGGTCGTATTCACCATTCAAAATATTAATCCACTCTGACACTGGAACAGTTGGGCCGCACATGCGGTGGGTTTCCAAATTGCCATTGCAAAGTCTTCGAGTTTCCGGTAGTGGCTGGAGTTTTGCGTTGAATGTGAAGTTTCGGTTCTACAATTTAAAATATCAATGCGTTTGTATCAATAGGTTTCGGTAATGAAAAAACCCTGTGGTGTGTTACACCTTACAGATACACTCGTGGCTGGCGGTAAAGAGCGGGTAGTTGTCAATTTGGTGAATCATCTCCAAAGAGAATGGTTTCAGCCATTATTGTGTACAACAAGGCGCGAAGGCCCCTTATCGAAAGAACTAGCGAACGATGTCATCACGCTTCATTTGAGGCGTCGACACCTGCTGGATTTGAAAGCACTAAAGCTCCTGGTTTTGTTTATACGTAAGCACAATGTTCAGATTCTTCATGCCCATGGTCCATCCGTATTTGTAGCGACGATCGCGGGGTTTTTCCCACCTTTTCCTGCGGTAGTGTGGCATATTCATGACGGAGGCATGGCAGATTCAGGCACGCCCTCATTGGCTTATAGATTAATGGCAAGACGTGCAAAGGGAATAATTACCGTTAATCAGGCTTTAGCCGATTGGGTCTGCCAATCATTGCTTATGCCTTCAGATCGAGTCAGATATATTCCCAACTTTATTGGAGCATATAATGGAATAAGATCAAAGACAACCCTTCCCGGCCATGAGGGTTATAGAATAGTTTGTCTGGCAAATCTTCTCCCGGTAAAGGATCACGCAACTCTCCTTTGCGCAATGTCACATGTCATTCAGGAGAATTCCAAGGCCCATCTGGTTCTGGTCGGCTCTACTGGCGATTTAGATTGTCTCAGGGCCATTGAAAATGAAATTTCAATGGGCGGGTTGACCCAACACATTTCTATTCTAGGATATCGAAAGGATGTATTGAGCATACTCAGAGCTTGTGACATTGGGGTGCTCAGTTCGAAGGCGGAAGGATTCCCCATGGCGCTTCTTGAATATGGTATGGCAGAACTTCCAACTGTTGCCACTCAGGTGGGGCAATGTCCAGAGGTTTTAGATTACGGGCGGGCGGGCATGTTAGTCCCACCAGGTTCGCCAGATCAGTTGGCTCAAGCGCTGACGGAATTGTTGCGGTCACCTGAGCGGCGTCACGAGCTGGGAAAACAATTGAACCTTCATGTTCAAGAAACGTATAACCAACAACGTATTCTTGGAAATTTCTGTCAATTTTATAAAATGGTATTAAGCGGATCAGAGGATACCGTTTCTTCTTCAGGGCGTTGATGCAATTGAAGGTTTTTGCATAAAAATATGGTCTTATTTTTCCCG
>DOFS01000540.1 GCA_003523945.1 Nitrospiraceae bacterium
GGACCTACTTTGAAAAGCCTCGTACGACAGTGGGTTGGAAGGGACTCATTAACGATCCCCATTTAGATGGCTCCTGTGAAATTGGGGGAGGGTTTGAACTGGCCCGCTCTATTTTACTCCGGATCAATAATTTAGGGTTGCCCTGCGCGACGGAGTTTTTGGACCCTGTGACACCTCAATATATATCAGACTTGATTAGCTGGGCGGCAATTGGAGCACGGACTACCGAAAGCCAAACCCATCGAGAAATGGCCAGTGGCCTGTCCATGCCCGTTGGACTGAAAAATGGAACGGACGGGGGACTCCAAGTGGCTCTTAATGCCATGATCGCCGCACGGCATCCTCAAAGTTTCATTGGAGTAAACGCCGATGGGCTCACCTCAATTATTAAAACGAATGGCAACCCAGACCGACACCTTGTTCTTCGGGGTGGCGGTGGACGAGTCAATTATAACCCGGAAGATATTTCTGAGGCCGTTCGGTGCTTAACGAATGAAGGAATTCGTCGTCCAATCATGGTTGACTGCTCTCATGGCAATTCCGAAAAAGATCATACTCGTCAGGTTCCCGTGGCTCAGTCAGTCGTCGATCAATTTACCAATGGGCAACTCGCCATCATGGGCTTGTTAATCGAGAGCAATCTGAAACCAGGAAATCAAAAATGGGAAGCAGGAAAACCTTTGGAATGGGGAATATCCATAACAGATGCCTGCATCGGGTGGGAAGAGACAGAACAACTACTCGATGATTTGGCTGAAGCCATGGATAAGTCTACCAAAAACAAGATTCTGACTTCTTAAGGCTTCTAAGACTCCTGAACACACATCGAGGTTCCTACCCATGATTCCGCGCAGCCAAGTTTAAATCCTGTCCTCAAATCAAATAAAAAAGTTTCTTTACACTTTCCCTTACAGATCCAACAATCCTTCGGTCCGTAAAAAGCATGGACCAGGACAATCGATTCTAATGAAACTGACGTGGAGGAGCTAACAGTCTTGATGCTTAGGGATTGGAAGATAAATCCGGAAGGGTTTGAATTTCAGAACCGCTGGTATCATTAGAATGCTCATGAGTATGGCAACCCAAATGGTGACATAAACGTCGATTCCAAAACCCGGCTAACGCGATCATGGAGGCTCCAATAACATCAAAAACTATCTCTAACCCACCGCCTGACTCTATCAAGAGATGGGAAGCCATTAAAACCACGAGGCCTCCGGCAGTCAAAAGAGCAGGACGGCTATCCCGATGTCGAGGATAGGTCGCCAACAATCCAAAGCCTGCCAATAAGGCAATCACCCCAAAAAACATCCATTCCGTGGTATCAGCCCAAAAAGCTCCTACAATTCCATCAAGACCATCCCAGGAATGTGCTGCAAGGACCGGAATGGCCAACAATGCTAAAGGAGTCAACGCACAGTGCACAGCACACACCAGAGAAGCGATAGAGCCAGCTTTTGAAAGCTTCGGTCCAAGGGTTTTGATCATTTTATTGGCATTGTGGACACAACCCCGTGAATTCCAACGTATGGTCATCCACGATAAATTGAGTCTGTTGTTCAATCAGTTTTGTGACTTTTTTCAAGGGACATAACAATAAATCCACGATCTGACCACAAATTTGGCAACGAATATGATGGTGGTGCTTTCGCCCTTCCTTCAGTTCATATCTTGAGAGACCCTCCTGGTGAAGGTCTAATTGGAGAACCAGTCCAAGCTCTTTCAGCACATGGACGGTCCGGTACACGGTCACTAGATCAATGGCCACTTTTTCCTGGTGCAATCGATCAAAAATTTCGGTGGCACTGAGGGGCTGGCGAGTCCGTTGCAGTAAAGCCAGTACCGCTTCGCGAGTACGGGTCATGCGTCGCCCGCTTGCTCGCAAATCCTTTTTAATGCTTGGTTCCAATTTTCTTTAACGAGTGATCTAAGCCGTAATGTCCGCACCTTATTGCAACTTTATTGCAAATACCATATCGCCAAATGATTGTCAATTATGAGTCAAAAATTCAGGAAGGCAGCTTCAATCATCTCTATTTTCGAGAAGCAGTTTTTTGGTACTTGAAATATTCAATAATAACCATAGGGGAAAAACATATCCTCAGAAATTAAATGCTGGAATTGGGAAATGGCTGAGGAAGGATTGGAAAACGAATCAGGTGGGAATTTTCCAAACGGCAAACATACGCATCCCGACTACAGTGCGTCAGTTTGCCAACTAGAAAGGGCATTACTCCAGCAGCAAATCGGCACGTCGGTTAAATTGATGACATTGATGTTCATCATCGACCTCACACAGGACCAAGGTATTTCCAAAGGACACCACATCAAGACGTTTTCGTGAAATTCCCAAATTGGCCAAATATTCTTTGACGGCTTTTGCTCGTCGAACCCCCAGAATCATGTTATAACTTTCTGTCCCACGTACATCCGTATGCCCTTCAATGGTGAGTTCATAATTCGGGAAGCGATTCATCCAGCTGGCCGTAGCGTCCAGACGATCCTGAACCTCTGATGATATCTCCCAACTATCAAAAGGAAAGTAGACAGTGGGAAATGGGTCGCTTAGGCCATTTTTTTGAGATAGGCTGTCCTTCCGGACCTGAGGAATACTCATGCGTTGGGATAGGGGTGAGGAGTCTTGAGTTCCGGATGTTGGGAGAGATGTTAGGGTAACCGGAGGTGGTCCTGAGGGCAAGGACTCAGAAGATTGATGAGTCATTGAAAGGGATTCACATCCCCATGCCGCACACACCATGAGAATTCCAAGTAATCTAACAATCATATTTACACTCCCTTCTTTTTCCCATTTTTTCGGCAGGGCACTACCGAGACTTAAGATCTACTGGAGATAGAAGGTTTATTAGTGCTCTGTCTGGCCCAGATTTATAATTAGGGAGGCAGAAAAGCCGTATGCCCAAACCCAGATTGATTCGCCAACCTTTTTGGCGAATGAACAGCAGCAAAGATCAGAGTTTCGTTTCACCGAAAGGGGAGGAAAGCACAAGGAAGATAAAACCCATGTCATCAAAAGGATAAGGAATGACAGAAGCCTTCTTCTTATGGGTGAGGCAACAGGTCATCCTTCACTTGGTTCGCTGTAAAGACAGGATTCAGGGTCGAAAGAGCATCAAACACATTGGTGCCTATCACGTTAAGAGATCCGATAACCACCATCCCGATTAAACTAAGTAGTAAGGCATATTCCAACGCTGCTGTTCCGTGGTCTTTGATAAAAAATTCTCCCATTCACATAATCTCCTTCTGAACCGTCTTTCTGTCCGCTAGGCCTTGTTTATCCCACTATGCAAAGGGTAAACCGAACGCACGCAATGCCTTGTTTTCTTCAATTCCCCTGATTTTCCTGAACTCTCTTCCCCCCCTATAGTCCTTACGAGGAAGACACTAACCCACTCCTTCTTTCCTCAATTGACAAGCACACCGACACATCTGGAGAAGATTCAGGAAACAGTACAGGATCAACGGAGAAGTTCCTGATAATCAAAAAAATCAGGTATGAAATGTGTCAACAAACATGACAAATTTGAAATGACTACCCATAAAGACCTAACAGGTGATGGGCTTCTAAAATACGAGCAGAAGAGATGTGGATAAAACGGATTTTGTTGATGATCCGTCAGAGCGATCCGAATTATCAAAACCCTCATTATCCGTACTATCCGTCATACTGAGAATTCCCCAACCAACCTCTTTTTAAAGGAGGAGGGTGCTCTATTGGGAGCCATGGCTATTACGAGGAAGGTCAAATGTCCATTACTTGGGAACGTCCATGACTGACCTAATATGGAAGGGAAGGACCCATAAAAGGGGATAAGCCCTGGTCGCGATTACCCCATCCAGTTTATAACGGAAACTTAATCCTCTGTGATAAGCCGGTCTGCCACTCAAATTGGTTGATTGGGGAAAGAACGGATTTACTGAGTGCGGAAATGAATACGGAGTGAGACTTCACCATCTATGGGTTCATCGCCATCCATTTGAGGCAAGAATGTCCATTGTTTGAGAGCTTCCAGGGACGTCAGAGTGAGTTCACGATGCGTGGCAGGTTGAAGAATCACCACAGTGACTTCCGAAGTTTTACTGACTAATAATCGAGCTTTCAACCAGTCATCCAAGACCTGCCCGTCTAAAGTTGGCGGAATCCTCGGCCATGGCGTTCGTTGAGGGACGGGCCCAACCTGTTGATCCTTGTTGAGACGAAGCCCATGAACATGAACAGTCGACAGGGTCTCAACCTGCTCATCTTCGTCGTGGTCAGAATGATGGGTCGAGAAATCGGGTTCGGCCGAGTAGGAGAGCCATGGAAGACTTACCACCCAGAACAGGCTCAAGTAAAACCCAAGCCTTCGAAAAAAGTCCATAGGATTACCCACCAAAAAAGAATTGTCCACGGAAAAAGAAGGAACGCGGTAAATTAGCATGGGACACACCTAAACCAATGCTCCCCTCTCCCTGATTCAAAAATACCTGTTGATCTAAGACATTGATCACATCAAACCCCAGTACCATTTTGTAGTTATCCCATAGGGATACGACCTGGTCAATGGAGAGATTATAGGTCGTGTGGGAAGGGCTATGGCCCGAATTGGTTTTTTCTCCCGGCTCGGCTGTACGAAGTCCTGACCCAAATAACATTTGCCCGGTAATTGTCGTATGGGCAAAAGGACGGTACGTGAGTACGGCGGAACTAGTCACCAACTGCATATGATCACAGAACACCCCGCTCCGACTATTAATATCATCGATTTCCCCCTGCTCTAACAAAAAATACCCAGACTGCAAATTCTTTCCTCGACATTGCCCCCAGGCGACATTCGCCCGACCATAAAGATTGTCCATGAATTTAGCCTTAATCGCCACATCCACTCCTCTTTGCCATCCCTGTTTAAAGGCAAAGAAATTTAAGAGCGGAGTCGTTCCAAACTGCCCGGCATCTGATAAATTTTTACTCAACTTATAAAATCCGGTTAGTTCAATAGTCACCCATTCACTCAAGGCATGGGATGAGCCTACCTCAAAATAATGTGCCCGCTCGGGCTCGACCGTACGATTGGTTAGATTTTCAGGCTCAGCAGTGGTCCCGACAGTATTAAGTTGAGCGAATCGAACCGCTTCTAGATTCGGGGGCGTAAATAATCGTCCGTAATAGGCGTGAAACACATGGTTAGGGGTCAAGGCATAAGTAGCTCCGAGGCGCGGACTGATCTGTCCATCATTGGTCAGCCCTTGAATTTGGTCGAAGCGCACGCCGATATTAAATGTCCATTGTTCCCAGGGCGTCCATTGATCTTGGATCCAAAATTCCTCACGCCATCCAATGGTTCGATTATCTGCATTGCGGGACACCGGATCACCCGTGGGATTTCCTAATCCATCACGAAGAAAGACCGACAGTCGTGTTTTGTTGACGGCCTGCGTTCGATCAATTTGAATGCCGGCTTTAATCAAATGATCAGGGTTAAGACGTTGAGTGTAATCCAATCGAATACCACCAGAGTATGCAAATCGGTCTTGGCCTCCAGCTGAAAATGGTTCATCGAGATCTTCAGTATAGGCCAACACGTTTAACGGATCGGTGTCGAAGGTCGCCCTTGTATGGCGAAAATACCCCGCCAGACTCAAAGACTGATTCGTATTCCAATCATGTCGCCAGACCAGATGCGAATATTGATTGGTTTCTTTTTGGCGTTCATCCACATTCTGGGATCCTACGGGCACGAAACCTGGGTCACTCGATTGAATCAGTCCAACAATCGTAGGATTGGGTAATAAATTTGGACGGGTCGGAATTTGAAGTTTGGCCAGGGAATTAAGAAACAACCAGGTGACGTTATTCTGATTATTCACCTGCCAATCGCCCCGCAAAAAGGTTTGATTGCGAGTGCTTTGATCATGAAAAATAGTTTTTCCTAACGTTGGAGGATTGATTCCTCTATTCGTCGACCTAAAACTATTTTGTAGGTAAAACCGAAAAGTCGACCCGACTGTGCCACCATACTCGAACGACGGATTAATTGTTTCTTGACTCCCTCCTTGAAATTGAACTGACCCAAAAGATGGATCAGTCCCACTCTTCGTAGTCACGTCAAGAACGGCAGCCGTCCGATTGCCATATTGCGCTTCAGGACCTCCAAGAATCACATCTGCTCGTTCCCATGTGCGAGGCGAAATTACATCGGAAAAAACAGACGAAACGGTATCGGGAATAGGCACCCCGTCAATTCGAAATTGCAAATTGGCATGATCCTGACGAATATGAACTTGGTTCAGTCCACCATCCACGGCACTGGGAATCGTTAACAAGAGGTCCGATAATTCAATATTGTTCCCGCGAGGTAATTCCTCAATATCCTTTCGACTGACGGAAAAGGTTTCACTGGAAAGACGATGCTGAATGGGAGGCAGGGTTGCGACCACCTCAAGGGTGAGTTCTTGTCTGGCAGCCAGAGTCAACCTGATTTCCATGAGAGGATCTGTTTCAATCTTGAGAATAACCGATTCGCTGGTTAAACCAGATTGGATAGCTCGGATAGAATAAATCCCTCGCTCAGGAGGGGCCAAAATAAATTCACCCCCTTCTTCAGTCACCTGAGTCTCAAGGAGTGTGCCTTCCTGATCCCGCAGCTCCACTGTTGCTTGTGGAACCCGGCGAAGATCTTCGTATTGCACTACACCCGTCACAATCCAGACTCTTTGTTCACCCTCATTCTCAAGAGCCCGGGTAGGACTCCCGCCCATCAAAATCCACAATCCAAGGACCCAGACAACGAGGCTGCCCCATTTCACTCTTCTAACAGTCCAAATCAACATAGAAAGACCCCCAAGGTCAAAATACCGTTTCGCAGAGAAGTGCCCACTGAGTCGGTTTCCGTTGCTCTTTCCTTTTTTGAGAAAGGCACGAAAAATTAATCGACTGTTATGGGCAGTTGTTAAGGATGAAAATTAGGGGCAAAATAAAAGAGGAGGACCACGGGGAAGACGGAGAGGATGTGTGAGAGATAGATATGCCTCTTCACAATCAAGGGAAAGGCATCCAGTTACAACAAAACAATGAGATAAACGCGGAGCATCCCAAGCTAAAGAATGGGTTGTATGATGCTGGGACCATTTGCACAGATCAAAATCCGAATGTTGATGTCCATCATGATCCACCTCGGCAAACAGATGGTGAATTTCTAGGGCATGGACAAACGGGGCCGAGCTCAATAACACCACGCCAAGCGCCAGAGCTAAGCTAATTCGGGACAGAGAAGTGTGAGAAAGCTTTTGTCGGATCATGCAGATTCTGTTGGAGTAAATTTTCGCGTAAAATTAACAAAGAGGTTCGAAAGTGTCAATTACAATTGCAAATTAATTGCAACAATACGCCACCAATCAGACAATGTCTTCAATGACATTCAAGCAAAGTTCTTCGATTGAAATCCGCCGAAATATAATAGGATTTACCATTTTGCCCCATCTAACACATCTAAATCTCATCATCACTCGTCAACTCAGTTTTCAAGGCTTCCTCGTTCCCAACCGAAAAAGCTACTTAGCTAAGGCCCATCCAAGAAAGCACTCCTCAAACCTTTTCAATCTTAGGGGAATTGAAGCAATGGGGTTCACCAATCGACTTTTCCTAGTCTTTGCTGTGATAGCGGTAGGGGCACTGATAGCGAGTCAGGCAATTCTCAGTAGAATTCCGTTGGATCAATATCCCTTCACTGGTCGTGGCAGCACCCCAATCTCTGGCAAGGTAATTGCTGGATCCCAGGATTCTGTGATTCCCCTTGAATATTTAGGGGGAGTCTGGGTGGCCCAAGTGGAGCTGAATGACTTTCATGAAGCCAAGCTCATTGTGGACACGGGGGCAACATTCACCACCCTTTCCGAAGATCTGGCCTTTGACGCAGGAATTCAATCCGATAATGTAAGTTCACGGGTTACCCTCTTTACGGCCGGAGGAAAGGTTCAAGCTGAGCTGGGCGTCGCACGAAAGATTCGTGTGGGTAATGCAGGAATGAACGATGTCCAGGTGGTCATCCATACCATCCCCAATCTTCCCGATGGAATTGATGGCCTCCTCGGTCTCAGTTTTTTTGATCGTTTTCTGGTGCACCTAGACCATTCCAACCAACAATTACATCTATCCCCAAGGACTTAATGTTCAAAGTACCTTGATCCCGATCTCATTGTTTCCTTCCCATCCATCTTAAGCGAGTACTAATCCCGCAAGCCCTGACTCATGGGTGAGGCCACGGAATTAACAGTATCTCCTCTCCCCTAAGCCTTCCGGAGGATCCAAAATTTTCCTCACGCCCTAACGATAACGGGGATCAGTCCTTGACAGCTCGCGAAGGCAGTATGGTAATACTACCTTTCCTCTAAACAGACAGGACCTAACCTATGCGATTCTTTATTTATGCGGACAATCTAAATCCCACCCAGCTCAAGCGGCGTGCTCCCGAAGCACAATTTTTGTTTAAGGCATTTGTGCCAGACCACACAATCAAATTTGGGCGTTGGTCCAATCAATGGCGCTGCGGGTTAGCCACTATTGCGCCTTCTGCCGGGGAACGAGTGTGGGGAGGGGTCTTTGAACTTACCCAGGAAGATGTCCAAGAAATGGATAAATTCGATGGCGATCTTCCCGAGGGAGCGTTTCGTCATGTTGAAGTGCATGTGTTTACCGAGGACGGGAAAAAGGAGTTTGTGAGCACCCACGTAGCCCAAAGCATTGGTAAGTTTAAGGCCAAAGAACATTATTTAGAATGGATACTTGCGGGAGTCAAACACTGGAAATTACCGGATGAGTGCGTAGACATGTGGGATTTGTTTCGCTCACAATAAGCAATTTATTGATTTTTCAATGACTTTTCATTCTCTTTTACCCTTTTAGTTGAGAAGGAGTTTCTATGCCTAAGCCGAAATATCATATCCTGGTATGTACGAATTCCCGCCCTCCTGGGCATCCAAAACCTTCATGCGGAGCTGCCGGAGCTCAAGATTTATTGATGAAACTCAATATGGGTTTGATTGAACGAGGCATTCAGCCGGGCGAAGTATTAGTTACCGGGACAACCTGCCTCGGTCCCTGCGAAAGCGGTCCCAACGTCGTCGTCTATCCAACAGGCACCTGGTACTCTCAAGTCAAAGATTCCGATGTTGCGGTCATCTTGGATGAGCACATAAAAAAAGGGGAGCCTGCGGCCCAGCTCAAACCGGATTCCGTTTGGTCCTAATTCTCAGGAATTGCCTTTAGGTCGACCATGGGCGCAAACCAACATCATGATAAAGATCATGGATCTCATTCCGATCACGCCTTCCCGTCTCATCTCACACACAAAATCCAAGGAGTGTCCTCTTTGGTCTGTATGGTGATCACCTGTAGTGATACCCGAACCCCAGATTCCGATACCAGTGGCAAGTTAATCTGCCACCTTTTAAAAGAGCAGGGACACACCATTGCAGAGTACCGAGTCATCAAAGATGAACCCACCGACATCAGGAGCCTCCTTCTTCAAGCCAGCAGTCAAGAGGCGCTTCAGGTTGTAATTATCAATGGGGGAACTGGTATTTCACGGAGAGACTCAACGTTTGAAGCCGTTGACAGCTTTTTGGAAAAACGACTTGATGGGTTTGGAGAGCTATTTCGTTATTTGAGTTATCAAGATATTGGATCGCCTGCCATGCTAAGCCGAGCCACAGCTGGAATCCATGGAAAACTTGTGATTTTTTCGGTTCCCGGCTCTCAAGGTGCAGTCCGCCTCGCCATGGAACAACTTATTCTACCGGAAATGGGTCATGTAGCAGGAGAACTAATAAAATAAACCTCATCCAAGAAATCTTATTTCTATCCATATCACGCGACATTCAAAACATCTCCAAATCAACACCAAAGGGCCAGCGAGAAGTAAAAGTAAACGCTAGTAGACCATCTTTCCTTCCGCCACCATCACCACTTGCCCTCCAACTTTAATTTCTTTAATTACATCATCATCAGAAAAAATCTGCACTAAAATACGGGATGGCCGGTCAATTTCATACCCTTGTTCCATAACCACTTCGGTGGTTGGGCCAATCTCTACGACTCCATTCTTGACTAAATAGGCGCCAAGGGCGCCACTGGCGCTGCCGGTTGCAGGGTCTTCCGGAATACCAATTGGATCGGCAAACATTCGTGTGTGAACGGTGGCGCTTTCTTCAACGGTCATCGTCGTAAAAATCATTATTCCATTGGCCCCAAATCGAGCACAAATCTCCAGAACTGCGGAATGATCAACCTCCATGGCTTTTGCTGCCGTCAGACTCCGAATCGGCACAATTAACACAGGCAATCCTGTTGAGACCACTTCAATAGGGAAGATTGTATTGGCAATGAGAGATCGATGAATCCCCAGAGCCTTCGCTATGTCATAAACCGCTTCCACCTCTTTGATCACATCTATAAACTGCGGGGAGGGTTGCGACATAATCACCTGTTCAATTTGTCCATTCAGGACAATAAGGTCAAGCGCGTACAAACCCAGGGTGCATTCATAGAAAACTTTCGTCACGGGCTCCTGCAACGCAAGATGTTTTAGTGATCCGAGAACATAAAACGTTCCCAAAACCGGATGGCCGGCAAACGGAATCTCTTGAAGTGGGGTAAAGATTCTGACCTTGGCGGCAGCCTTAGGATCTGTTGGCGGTAGGACAAACACCGTTTCAGACAAATTCATTTCACGCGCAATTTGTTGAAACTCCCGCTCACTTAACTCACCTGCGGACGGAAACACCGCCAATGGATTGCCCCCAAAAGGCTCACTTGTGAAGACATCAACCTGGAAAAACTGAAGAGACTGTCTAGAAAAGTCCATAAAATTTCAAGGCTGTGGAGAAACGTGAGTAATCAGGAGAATACTCAAAACTCATGCTGGTTCAGCAGTAGAATCACAGCCAGTATACTCCTTAAATGGGAAGAGGAACCGATTCATAAGAGTGGGTCAAAGGATTTCGCACATAATCTTCAACATAGTTTTGTAATGACCCGTTTCGATACAACCGATTATTGGCAAATTTAGTACTAATTTTTGGTAGAATCCTCACCTTTACCCCGGTTTTACTCACAAATTCGTCAATGTGAACCCCGGCAATATCGTGACCCAGCCCCCTTCCTGACTCCACAACACATTGGGGGACATAAATATATTTCTCCTTTGTCAGTCGTTTGGCAATGTCATTCAGGGTCAACAGGACTGTACAATCGGAATCACCGCCCAGTGTGGCATTGGGAATATGAAGGAACCTGGCTCGATTTTTCCTGAACATCGTTAAAATCCGGTACACGCTTCCTGCCATAACAATCGGATCTCGCTTTTCTAATTCCAAAGAATCAAACAGACTCACTATTCGCGTTCGATTCAAAAAAGCCGTAACATAGGCTTCAGTATGAATCGTCGTAAAATTTGGAAGGCCAGCATCGTATATTTTTTCCGCCTCCACAGCAAGATATTTTCGACCTTGCCGCATCACACGGCTTGTTGCCTCGGTAATCCCCCCCACGGGAGTTAAACATCCCATCCACAGAACACACCGAGGATTGACTCGAGAAATTCTTTCCGCATCTGCGGACATGGTATTTTCATCAAAAGTATAAAAGTTTGCTGAGGAAACCGCAGGGCCATCCAAGACTTTCAGCAGATGCTTGACCGACGGAGCATGCGGCATCAGTTTTTGTCGATACTCCCCAAGCGTAATAACAGACAACTCAAAATTGATTCTCCCTGGATATTGCTCCACTAATTGATGGATTTTGGGAACATGGACAAACCCGACCGTAAAAAATTGAATATTTTTATCGGTGTATTTCAAGAAATCTTCCGTCCACTCCATGGCTTTGGGATGAAGGAACAAATCGGTCCACTCCATGTATTCATTCCCACCCAGACACCAAAACTGTAATGGATCCGTTGGCTTGGAATTAATATAATCCAGAATAAATTTCCAGTCTTCCTGTGAAGTCTTGGGTGGATCCAATGTTTCTCGGTAGGAATGATCTAATTCGTAACAAAATGCACATTTGACAGGACAGTTTTTCCCTAAACTTAACGGTATTTTTCCGGCATCCATTTCCCGCTTCAACACATCAAGATAATCGTGCTTGGAGAAAAGCTTTGGTGCTTCCAATACTGGGAGTTCACGCTGCATCGGTAGCACTTTCTAGGGAAAAGGCCTACTGTAAATTAAACTGAAGCACATTTGACAGGGCCCCTTCTCCTTTGAAACACTTGAAAAGGTTAAACTGATGCTTCCGCTTCATGAAACCATTTATAGAAAATCCATGATCTCCCCAAAAAATTTAAATCCCATGACAGTTGAACAGGCACTGAATCTCTTCAATCTTACCGAACCCTTTTCCCAGGAAGCCTTACAGCAACGATATGAAGAAGCCAGGAGAATCTGGCATCCATCACGCTATGCAGGCCTCACCAATAATCCAGCGAAATATATGGAAATGTACAAAAAGGGAGAGGCCAAAACAAAGGAAATTCAGGCAGCCTACCAATTTCTAAGCAATCACCTGCGCCTACAGAATGAATCTGGAACTCCCTCATTTACCCTTGAGGAAACACCCGAACAATCATAATTCTGCCAGGACTTTTTTCACTCCTGAACATTTAGAAGATTCACCAATTGAATAGCCTCTCCTGAACAGCCGTTCCTCTCTTCAGAAAAAGATAGTTACGGAGCGACATGGCTGACTACCCGTGACATCCCGGGCTCGCCTTTAGAATTTTTCTCGGAAGGCGCATGAGCCACGGGCCAGGTAATGAGACCTTGTACACCATCAGTTCGTGGTTCATCCTGTCCGGCTTTCATCGCATAGATCTGAGGCAGATAATTCGTGCCATACTTGGATATATACAAAAAGACATGTTCACGGGCGTTGACCCGGACGGCCCAAGGATCAAAGTCTTTCTGATAAAACTCTTCCGCCAATTGCATCGCCTCTAAACAACTAATCCCGCCCGGCTCTTTAAGTGTGTAATAGTAATCCAGAGGCATATCATACTCTTCCTGCTTATGAATGGTGATACCAAACTTATCAGGGTTCCTAACCATGGGCGTATGGCGGTAGGCCACAAAATAGAATAACTCAACTGAATGGATATACCGTTTGTTCTCCAGAAGAAACTCCCGTGTCTCTTCCGCCTCTTCCCGCGTTTCACCGGGAAACCCATAAAAAGCCATCACATGATTCCAGATCCCAGCCTTGGCGGCCTCCTGCAAATTATTTTTTATCACCGCCTTTTTAGCATGCTTATCCATAAGCTCCAGGACTCGCTCATTTGCCGATTCCATACCATAATACAGCGTGCAGCACCCTGCTTGAACGGCTTGTTTCCAAATTTCAGGATCCTGTAATGATTCTTCAAACCGGATTAGGGTCGTCCATTTTATCCCCACCTGCTCCTCAATTAATAATTGCGTAACTTTTTTCAGTAACGCAGGAGGATAGGACTCATCTGAAAACAAAAAATGTTCGGTTCGGTATTTCTCTTTCAACGCCGTGATTTCTCGAACTACATCATGCGCAGGTTTCCCACGGTATTGATCGAAATATCCCTGCCCATGGTCACAAAATGTACACCGTCCCCAATAACACCCTCGGGTGGCCAAATACGGTAAAATTCGAACAGGGACAAAATAGGCATCCAACGGCAATCCATCAAAATCCGGAAGAGGTAAGGCCGTCGTCTTTTCCGTATAAATTTCAGGATTCACCTGAACCTCTCCATTTCGAGACCACATCAAGTTGGGAACCTTCTCCCAGGTTCGCTCTCCGGCCAGCGCTTCAAGCAACCACACCAGGGCATGTTCGCCTTCATATAAGATAGCCGAGTCAAAGACTTGAGTGAAAAATTGCTCGTGTTTGGGAAGATCTTCTTTTAGCCGGGTAATCACGTTGCCGCCCACCGTCACATGAATGTCAGGAAATTCCTGTTTAATCATTTTGCAAAAGGTCATGCCGGCCAGCAATTGCATTTGGGTGCCAACGGAAACTCCTACGACTTCGGGTTGCTCTTTCTGAATAGCAGGAAGGACTAATTGCCGGCATACATCCCGATAAACATTAACAACGTCGTCATCCAAGCAGGCCA
>DOFS01000539.1:0-1755 GCA_003523945.1 Nitrospiraceae bacterium
ATAACCGCGCAATCGACTCCAGGGAGTCACCTTTCTTCCAGCGATCCCACATTAAGGCCTTTTGTTCTTCTGTGTAATAAATCCTTGGGCGCCGCTTCATTTTCAACATCCTCCTCTCTATTATTAGAGATTAGATGTTGCAACGACCGGTTGAAACCGCAGTCGAAAGCAGACTTTATGTTCACGCTGTTGATGTGGCAGTTTTCCATCCGTGGGTTGGGAGCTAGTCGAAATGATACCTAATGATTTTTAGGCATCAATGAGACTCACCAATGCAAGGGTGACTGGTTGATTAAGTTCAGCTAATAATTGGCATCCCTAAACTAACAAGGAGTACCAAATGGCAATTAATAAGAATGTCAGTAAGTTGTTTTTGGAAAGAACGTCGAGCCAAGTCTCAAAGAGTTTCTGAAACTTGGGGAAACCGGTTGGCTACGGGTATTTCCGTCAAAATCAGAGGAGGCACGAACGCGTTGAAGACTCGCTCGGGCTTTCGAATTGTTGTGTCAGAAAACGATCTCGTAGAGTATGCGCGGCACGGGAACGAGTACTTTATAAGGATTAAGAACGGTGCAGATGTCATTACTCGTTTTGAAAGCGTGAACAAGCTGCTCCCTTCAAAACCTACCGAACAGTGTGACTGTTCCGGTCAAACCAACACATCGGTTGAGAAGCGGGTGAACTAGCAGCCTGGTGGGCCCCCTGACCGCCCTATTATTGTCTTGGGATGCTATAAATGCTGGATCGAATATCAAGAAGCTTGGTGTG
The DNA here is from genome assembly GCA_003523945.1 of Nitrospiraceae bacterium. Taxonomy (GTDB): domain Bacteria; phylum Nitrospirota; class Nitrospiria; order Nitrospirales; family UBA8639; genus Nitrospira_E. The sequence continues at coordinate 769 of DOFS01000539.1, forward strand.
AACTGCCCAGCGGTATTCTTTTCAAATGCTTTCAGCCTGTAATTAAGTGCGGAAATGTTTGCCCTCCGCCAATTATTGTCTGAAGCGTGGGGTGCCATAGGGGCAAATGCGGGGCAAGAACTTAATCATGGTGACGTAATGTCCAACAAAACCCTCCAGCCGGCCGCACAACCGCTAGCCTCTGCTCAATCATTTTGGGAGCTTACCTTCTGTCTTTTTTAGGATTGTTGGCAATGAAGGCAACAACTACCTGGAAAATTTCGGAGGTGTTTCCCAGCGCCGCATTTATTCCTTTTGTTGGGTTGGTTCAGTTCATTCTCGGACTCTCTGGGGGCCCCTAATCGATAGGATTTCATACAGGCCAAATTCACCGCTATCAGCACATCCACCAAAGTTGAAACCCCGCTTCCTGTATGCCGTGGGCATGGCTTTCTCGGGACCCCGCCACATTGAGGGTATATCCTGCTCCCCTCGAAGTTAAGTCCACCCATAAGACCTAATTTTTAAACAGGAGGTGGACCATGACTGACGAACCCAACGAACTTATTCAACGGTGGACGGCGAAACGACGCCTCACCTTGGTCATAAGCCTTTTAAAAGGGGGAAACCACCTGTGCCGAAGCGGCGCGGGCGCATGGCCTCACAGTGGGAGAAATTGAGGAATGGCGGGAGCGGTTTTTAACGGGGGCGGAAAACGCGTTACGGGCGCGGCCCAAAGATGAAGAGGCGCTGAAGGATGAACAAATCAAGAAACTCAAGCAGAAAATTGGCGAGCTGGTGGTGGACAATGATGTGTTGCGGGAGGCTCTGAAGCCGTACCCTTTAACGCGGGGGACATCCGACGTGTGAAAGCGGCCCACACGGATGTCTCGGAACGCCGGGTCTGTCGGGTCTTGGGCGTGGGGCGAGCCACCGTCCGACGGGCTCCTGCAGCCTCAGCTCGTAAGGTTATGGTCTCAGGAGTCTTGGCGACCCAACTACAGGCCC
>DOFS01000539.1:1940-7447 GCA_003523945.1 Nitrospiraceae bacterium
ATGCCTCAACCGGAAAGCCGTGTATCGGGTGTTGCGGGTAAAAGGCTGGTTGGTCCATCAACGGCGCCCAGCCGTGCGGCCCCGGGCTCAACGGCTGCGGAGTCGCGCGCCGCACAGTAATCAGCGCTGGGCCATGGATGTGACGCATATTCCCTGTGGACGGGATGGCTGGGGCCATCTCACCGCGGTGATCGATGGTCATGATCGGGAGATTGTGGGCTATGAATTTGCGTTACGGGGGCGGGCGAAGGAAGCCGAACGAGCCCTGGAAGCGGCGTGTCTCGCTCGGTTTGGGACCCTCCGGCCAACCGGCAGCACGCCTGTGCTGCGGAGTGACAATGGCTTGATCTTTCAGAGTCGGCGTTTTCGGCGGGCGTGTGGGGACTATCGCCTCCAACAGGAGTTTATTACGTCGTATACACCGGAACAGAATGGGCTCATTGAACGGTTCTTTCGCCGTTTGAAAGAGGAATGTGTGTGGCAATACCACTTTGCGGGATTTGAGGATGCGCGCCGGGCGGTCTCAACCTGGATGCAATGGTACAACGAGGAGCGGCCGCATCAGGCCTTACAGTACAAAAGTCCGCGGAGATATCGGCGTGAACAAGGAGCAAAGGTGGCTTGATTTCGGAGGAGCATTACACTGCAACGAACCACCCGACAATGTGCCAAAAGTAAAGATGACCGTCGCATCGGAGTCAAAGACGTTGGCTTTCTTACGAGGCAAATATTCAGGTGACCCCATTTCGCTTAAGTGATATTCCCCCGGAATGATTCCGTACTCAGCTAGTCGTCCCCTCGGACACCAGCCACCATGGGGAATCTCGCAATGGATGGCCGCGTCGAGACCGTCTCGGTCTGCTCCGGTTTGCCCGCCTGAAATCATTTTTATGATAATAAATTAGTAATGCCGACATAAATGGGATAATTATTCTTGGGGCGCACTTTCCTTGAGACCTTTCAATAAATCATTGAAAGCTAGTTTATAAGAAGCACGGTCCTTCCAGTTAGAGAAATCCCCGATATGGCGGGTCGTTTCTATAGTCTTAAACCAGGCTGGAGGTGTTTTAATATTTGCAGAATCGATCCGAATCGGGAATAAGAACGTCTTGTTCTGCTTTTTTTCCTTTTCCAAAGCTAATTCTACCTCGTGTCCGACCCATTCGGAGCGCAAAGATTTTTTTGACAGAACAACTAAAATTTTGTCATACACCTTAATTGATTCATTGATTGTTGCCCGAATCTTATCACCAATTTTTAAATCTTCCTTTGCATACCAACAGCGAACACCTTTTCCTTGCAAGTCGCTGTAAAGACGGCCTACGAATTCTTTGTCTTTGATCGAATAACTAATGAAGCAAGACAAATACTCTAATGGTTTAATGAGGAGGCTAGGCAGATAGGTAATTAGAGTTTCAGGTAATCCACAACCTTGTAGAAATTTTAAAGGCAAATCTCTAGATTTTATTAATGTTCGAATATCCAATGTACAGGGACCAAAAAAATTAATTGTTTCCGATCTTACTATTCCATTTAAATTTGTATCGCCAAATATAGCTTCATAGAATTTCGCAAATAATAGAATTGCTTCCTCAAAGTTGGCATTGGTCAAATCGGAATACCAAAAAGAAGCATTTGTTAATTTTGCACCGCGAAAATCTGCACTTCGTAATTTCGTATCTTTTAGAAATGCATCCTCAAGAATTGCACCCTTAAGATTCACTTGTACCGCAAAGGTATTGGTAAAAAGAGCAGAGCGGAGATCTGACTTATATAAATTGGCCCTCAATAAGTTTGCGTTTGAGAAGTTACATGCCATCAAGTTGGATTCCGATAAATTAGCAGAAGTTAGGCATGCATTTGAGAAATCGGATTGCCAAAAAATGCCTTTTTTCAAATTGAGTCCTTTAAAATCAATCCCCGACAAATCCTTATAACTGAGATCAATTTTTTCCCCTTGATACCCATTAGAATCAAGCCATTGTTCGTGAAGGCCAATAGCCTGCAATAAATTTTCAGGTTTTTCCTTTTTCTCATTTTTTAAATATAAAGGAATTGCGGGATTGGCTCCTTTTTTCATCCAATTCAACCTTTTATGCTAAGAATTTATATAATCCTTCCTGGCCACTATTTTCTCCCATCGTAGAACCAAAGATTTGCTTAGCTTGTAGGGTTAGTAAATAGGCTGAGAATAGCTTCGTTAGTAAATTAATTCTTATTTTCTCTAATGAAAAAGTTCTCCTCCCCAATAACTCTATTGTGATAATCTGGAGTAGGCTTGCATTCAGGGAAAGAAATTCTTCTTGTAGGATCTTCTGCTTGAAAGTCTTCGCTTGTTCCGAAATTAGCTTGCCCAGGGCCACAAAAGTTTGGGGGTGGACGGGGTCCGGCATAGGGGTATCCTATAAAACCGTGACCCCCGATGCAATTGTGGTCTACTTCACGTAAAGGGGCTTCCACATTGGAGGGGTCGTGGAATTTCTCCGAACCCGTTATTCTTCGTAACGATAGCCACGTCCCCTGGTGCTGGAAAAGGCATCATCAAGAGGACACAAACGACCTCTGGGATTTAACCCTCAGGGGTCGTGGTGTTTCTAGCGGTAGCCTTCACTCCCCTTCACATCTTGACTCTTAATTGTAATTTGTTAACGTCCCATTCTGAGACGGCTAATCCCCCTCTTACTTTAGACAAGGAGGTCTTAAAATGAGGCAAATTTCTTTTTCGTATTCATGGCATTGCCTGATAAAGTTCCTAGCCATTGCATTGGTGTTGGGATTCACAACCGTGGGATGTAAGGGCGACAAAGGAGACCAAGGTCTGCCAGGTATTCAAGGAGTTCAAGGTGTCCAGGGACCGAAGGGTGATAAAGGTGACCCAGGAGAACCTGGGACAGGCGGCTTATTCTCCAAGGAGAATCTCTACGTGGTAAAACACAGTACGGGGAACGTACCCAACGATCAGACGACACCCGTGCTACTCGGTTGTAGGTGTGACGATCATGAGGACATAATGTTGTCATATGGATGTCATGATGATATCAACCGTAATCGGTGGGCGATTTCACGCGTATCGGATTCGGCAAACTTTCCCTCCGGTTTACCGCAAGGAGTCCAATGCGGGTGGATAAACACAAGACCAGAACCCCATACTGGTTCGTCAGTTTTTGATTGTGCAGTTAGATGTTGGGACGTAGACGGCGATCATGTACACTAAAAAGTATAGAGCGGAAATTAAACGACCAAATCTGAGGGGGAGTGGGTATACTCCTTTTTATCTCTACATGGTGGCATGGTCAAGTGAGTAGATTGATGCATTTCTCACAATCATACCGAGGATTGTTCACGATCTGGCTGACCGGATACGCTTCCATTTCCTTGGCGTGATAAGGCCCCAAGAGCCCACTCAAATAGACAGTGTTATTCAGGCCAGGATAGAGCCAGCTTGCATACGACTGTTCCGAGAGAATCACAGGCATTCGATTATGGATGGGTTCCATCAGGGCATTGGGGCCGGTCGTGATCAAGGCACACGTTTCTAAAGCCGGGTCCTGTTTCTCCCACCGTTCCTACAAGCCAGCGAATGCAAAGAGCCGCTGGTCTTTGAATCGAATGTAATAGGGTTGTTTGGTTTTCCCTTCCCGTTCCACTCATAAAACCCATCGGCCAGCGCCAGGCAGCGTTGGTGTTTGAATGCTTTGCGGAATGAAGGCTTCCCGGCCACCGTTTCCGCTCGGGCATTGATTAGCTTATTGCCGATACTGGGGTCCCTGGCCCAGGAAGGAACCAGGCCCCATTTCAGTTCCACGCATTCCCGTTCCTTGGATTCAGGGTTGGTCCGTATACAGGCGACAAGTTGAGAAGGGGCAATGTTATAGCGTGAGGATAATGGCGGTAGGATCTTCAGCCCCAAGAGTTCCGCCAAATGCTGTAGGTTTTCTTTGCGTGTGAAGCGACCGCACATAGTTAGATTTTATGGGGCGCAGCCTAAATCTCACCCTACAAAATTTGTTGAATAAAGAGGGGCAGAGGAGAAAGGGAAAAAGTTGTCAGGACTGACGATCTGACGACCGGCGGGGGTCAAAAGGGTTGAGTTAGTTTCTGCCTGTGCGTCCAATAAAACTTTTATTCTTTATCATTTTTAGGTTCTTTTAAAGATCGAGGAGGGTTTGGGGATAAAGCCATCCTTCCCAAGATAAATCATCTTTAGGGCTTAATCATCGAACATTTCCCAACTTCTATATATTGGCTATCCTTGAGATCATCTTTTGGGGCATCATCTAAATCGCCACTAATTTTAGAATAATGATACCAACCATTGGGCGATAGAATTATCCTGGGCAAGTCACAAGAAATCATAAGGTTAGGGTGTTTGACTCCATAGGTTCCTTCAATACAAAGTCGGGACATGCCTGGCACATAATTGTGCTCCACCCTTCGCACATTTAAACAAACTTCCTTCTCAATATTATTAACAGGTTTTAGGCTTCCAACCCCAAGGCATTGGTTTTCTTTAGATTTCACAATCAGCCTCTTTAAATCTTTGTATTGCACAATTTTCCAGTCGCCATCTTCCCAATCCAAGCCGGTACTCTTTTCACTTGAACAAAGGATCGTATATTCCTCTGGCCATGCGTACTCGTCACCTGCCGATGCCAGACTCACGAATAGTACTAGCAAGAGCAAACTTAAACCACTCAGTAATGAATACCTGGTTACGGCTTCCATCGAATCTCGTGGCTCCCTACTCCGCGAAGTCCTATGAAATTGTCACAAATCGTCCCTGGCCAAGGCGGTTCCGCTACTGTACGCTTTTGGGCTTAAATAGCAACGCCGCTAACATAGGGGTTAGGCTCACCATTTCCCCTTCGGCAGCAACCCTTTCTTTTCCATTTCAGCTAGCCGAGTCTTTACCACATTGAGTATTTAGATGTGGTCAATTCACAGAAAACTTGCTGTTTAATACGCTTGGACCTACTAATGACAAAATAGGTCGCGGTGGATTTTACAGACTGAATAAAGGTTTCACCAATCACCAAAATTTCTATGGCGTCTGTCCCTGGTTGCGCAACCGCCCGAATGACAGCCTCATGGCCAGAAAATGAATAACTTGAAGTTCCCTTGGTGGGGTCAGACCACAATTGTCTCTGAATGCGGTAAACGGTGTCGTCAGGGAGGACTTCCTTTTTGATCAGGTCGTAGACCCTTGTCCGAGTGACGATGTTTCCTTCGAGGTAGTAAGTAATTTCAAATTGTCCTTCTGATTGTTTCATTTCTCCATCGTTATAAAAATAATTTTCCATCTCATGTCCAACGATAGTTTCCCCAGCCCAGGTGGCTTGGCAAACTAATAATAATAGTGCGCCTATTATTACTATTTTTGTCATGATATCCCCCCCCTAATGGGTGCTTCATCTAGAATTAGATTGTCGAACCCGTAAATTTTCAGACGGATCTTGCTAGCCTGCACTCCCACTAGGGGGCCAGCCCCCTCGTGCCTTCGCGTGGCT
>DOFS01000539.1:7587-11425 GCA_003523945.1 Nitrospiraceae bacterium
TATCCCCTTCAGAACCCCAGTTCAAATCCCACCCTCTGTATTTGCCGTGTTGAAGAATTACTGTGCACCACTCTGAATGATGTGGGCTTCTGATGTGATGGCGGAGAGGGTGGGATTTGAACCCACGGTCCCTTGTGAGGACAACGGTTTTCGAGACCGTCCGAATCGGCCACTCTCGCACCTCTCCGTGTTGGTAGTCGTTATGTGGTAGGAACTGCCTGTGTACTCCGTAGTTTCTGAAAAAAACTTTGCAAGATCTCCCGACACTCATCCTTCAGGATGTTTGAGTCGACGGTGACCCGGTGATTAAAGCGGGTTTCTGCCAGAAGATTACAGATTGATCCGCATGCGCCTGCTTTCGGATCCCATGTGCCAAATACGACACGGGTAATCCTGGCCTGAATAATGGCTCCCGCACACATGGCGCAGGGTTCCAAAGTCACATAGAGGGTGGTGCCTGGAAGACGCCATGAACCCAATGCCAGAGAAGCAGACCGAATGGCCGTGAGTTCGGCATGAGCGGTCGGGTCTTGTGCGCCTTCCCGTTGGTTGAAGCCCGTCGCGAGTATGTTTCCGTCCTGGACCAGCACCGCTCCAACCGGGACTTCCTCTTCCCGAAGCGCTTCATGGGCTTTCTCTAAGGCCATGCGCATAAAATGAATATCACTCATGTGATTGGACGTGTTCACATTCATTTTCACTACGTGAAGTGGGAAATTGATTGATTGATGAAAAAAGTTCTTGTTCCGAAAGGCAAAAAAAATGGTAACATAGCCACTACCTGATGTATAGCCAACCTTCCTGGAAATCTTGGTGAACTCTCCCGCCGGTAACGTATGTCAGAGGCTTGTTCCTTTGGAAGAGGTGCAAGCCATATGGCAGAGTCTTGCCCACCGCTTTTTTGAGAATCGATTGCCCCTGATTACCATTGAATGGAGCACACGATTAACGGCTTCGGCCGGGCTGTTTGTGAGCCGGATTGGCCCCCGGAGCCGGTGGGTGTCAGGTGAGAATCGACAAGGTGCGGCTCGAGTCATCAGGCTGTCCGCCCCGTTGCTTGGCGATCAACCGGAAGAAGAGCTGAGGCGAACCTTGGCACATGAGATGATCCATCAATGGCAGTTTGATATTCGGCGGCATCGCCCGTCCCATGGGGCGGAATTTCGCGAGATGATGCACCGGATGAATGTGGCGGGGCTTGGGGTGACCATTCGCCATAAGTTGGATGTGGCGGTGCAGTCACACAATCGTTATGCCTGGCAGTGTGTCCAATGCGGGATGGCCTATCATCGGCAACGACGAACCATTATTCCGGGTCGACATATTTGTAGCCGGTGTCGAGGAAAGCTTGTGGAAGTTGTGTTGCACCAGATGCCGAAGCTCCATGTGGAAACAACGAGTCAAAGAGAAGGGAATCGGGGAGCGCGTCAACCTGAGCCTGGATCAGCTCTACAGATGTCTTTGTGGGTGGAATGAGCAAAGGGGAAGCTTATCGGCGAAAGGCGTCTTTTCCCCTGATGACTTCCGCCAGGAGTTTATCGGCGAGTTTGGCGGCCCGGCGATGTCGCCACCAGCGGATGGTGAGGGCATAGATCACAACGGTGCCCAAGGCGAGCAAGAGACCTGTCGTGATGTTGTCCATAGAGGCAGTTTAGAAGAATAATTTTCCGGATGGCAAGCAGGGGAGACACCTTGAAAACGGGACTCGAGACGTTAAGGGATTTCCCCTGACGTTGCGGTGTGTAATTGCTTGAAAATATTATGAAATTTAGCATGCTCCCTGGAAACTTTTAACAATAAAAGACCTCCCGCTTTCTGCAGATGGATATTCTCATCTTATTCGGATCCCTGGTCGTCATTTTGTTGGGGGCGGAGGGGTTCACCAACAGTTTAGAGCATTTTGGGGAGCGTCTCGGGATTTCGGAGGGCGTCACAGGTTCCGTATTTGCGGCGGTTGGAACCGCCTTGCCGGAAACGATGGTGCCGGTCTTTGCCATTTTGTTGTCCTCGGGTTCTGAAACGTTGCGGCACGAAGTGGGAGTGGGGGCCATTCTCGGGGCGCCACTGATGCTGGCGACGTTGGCCTTTTTCCTGATGGGGTTCTTTGCCGCACAGAAAAGAGGGTGGCAGGGCACGCTGAATCCTGAGCCGACCGGGTTTGCCCGCGACCTGCTCTGGTTTAATTGGGCGTTTTGTCTGGGAGTGATCGCCGTGTTTGTTCCCCTGGAGTGGGGGTGGGCGAGGCCGGCCATTGCGGTCGCGCTGGTTGGCCTGTATGTGGTGTATCTGTATCAAACCATTCGATCGTCATCAAATTTGGTTGAGGATGGACATGGGACGGAGGCAGATCATCCGCTTTTTGTGACCAAAGCGGGATTTCCTGATAATTTACTGGCGATTTTGTTCCAACTGGGATGCGGTCTGGGTCTCATAGTGTTGGGGGCAAAAGGCTTCGTGTACGGGATTGAACACCTTGCCCCCCGGTGGGGAATTTCGGCCCTCACCCTGTCTCTCTTAATTATTCCGGTTGCGACGGAATTGCCGGAAAAGGTGAATAGCATTATCTGGATCCGGCGCAATCGTGATACCTTGGCTGTCGGGAATATCACCGGGGCCATGGTCTTTCAGGGGAGTTTGTTGCCGGCCTTGGGGATTATGCTGACAGCCTGGGTGCCGCAACATGAAATCCTCATGGGCATGGCGATGACATTGGTGGCGGCGACCTATTTGACCTGGGTGGTGCGACGAGGCGTGGTAAAGCCCATTCATCTGGTCATCAATGGTCTCTGTTACCTGATGTTTGTGGTCTCGGTACTGTTCTGGTAGGGAGTGATGACAAAGGGACCACCTTTCAGGATGGAACAGGCAAGGCGATGTTCCCTGCCTTCGCGGGAGCGGCTTCACGTCTACGCGCTGAAGCACGCTTCGACGCTCAAGCGCGCAGGCAGGTCGCCCCTTGGCCACCTGCTCACGTCCTCCTCCCTACGCTCCGCTCGTCCAAGGGGCTGCGGCTGTGCTGGACGAGCCTTTTTGAACACTCCACTATTTTTCTCTAGTGAACCTCGGTGACTCATATATGCTGAGGAAACGAAAAAATGTTTGCAATCTTCAACAGCCCTTGCTCACGCCTGGGCTCTAGATTCTTCAAGAACTATGAACCGTAGGATCAGAGGGTAACGATGTCCCTTCCGACCGTTGTCGTCACACGGCGTCTCCCCCGACAAGCCTGGGATGCCTTACGGGAACAAGCTGATCTTGTGTGCTGGGAGCAGGATTGCCCAGTCGATCGGAGATGGCTGTTCGATCATCTCCCGGAGGCGGAGGGGCTGTATTGCTTATTGACGGACCGGATTGATCGGGAGGCCCTTCAGGTTGGAAAACGGCTTCGGGTAATCAGTACCATGGCCGTCGGATATGATCATATTGACGTTGCAGAATGTACGACCCGTGGCATTCCGGTTGGCCACACGCCGGGTATTTTAACTGAAACAACAGCGGATCTGGCCTTTGCACTGCTCCTGGCGGCAGCCAGACGGATTGTTGAAGGGGTTGAGTATGTGCGACAAGGACAGTGGACGACCTGGAGCCCTGATCTTTTACTCGGCCAAGATGTGTATGGTGCAACATTAGGGATTGTGGGGTTTGGCCGGATCGGGCAGGCGATGGCCAGGCGCGCTCAAGGATTTCAGATGAATGTATTAGCGGTGAGGTCATCACATGGGGTGAATGGATCACCGACCTCTTCTGCCTCATCAGGACCGGGCACACAGTTCATGGATAGCCCAAAATTGCGTCGGGAGGTTTCTTCTGCCGGCACCAGTCAGGATCAGTCGGTGAG
>DOFS01000118.1 GCA_003523945.1 Nitrospiraceae bacterium
GAATTCACCGCGTTGGAAAACACCTATCTTCCGGCGCTCATCCAAAAAATTCCCAAACAGCAGGCCATGGACGCGGCTAAATCTCTCCTGTCTGAAGTGGGGCTCTCTCACCGCCTGCACCATAAACCAGGGGAATTATCCGGAGGAGAGCAGCAACGTGTCGCCGTAGCCAGAGCCTTGATCCGGCACCCTGACCTGGTGTTGGCGGATGAACCGACAGGCAATCTGGATACGCATACCGGTGATGAATTATTTGAGCTTTTACGAAAACTCAATCACACGCATGGAACAGCCTTCGTGATTGTGACCCACAACGAAAAGCTCTCACTTCAGACTAACCGGCTGATTCAACTGCAGGATGGACAGATTATTGAAGATCGCTGCCTATAGTATTTCCAAATAATTTCCGCTTTGCTCGGGGCACAATTTCACTAACTGGAATGATCAGAGATGCCGGGTTTCGGCCCGGCAGCCGAGGTCCTTTTGTTTCGGCAAAATGACCCAAAACAATTGCCGCCCCGCCCGGTCACTCTAGAATGGGCGAACGCAAACCAGGGGAGGGCGGGCCAACTCGTTGCAATCAAACAAGGCCCGCCGAGGAATGCGAGCGTCCGCCCATGGGGCCCGGCGGAAGGCCTCAGGCAAGGGTAATGTCCCCAGGGAATTCCATGTGGAATAGCCGCCTTACTGGCATGAACAAAGAAAGGAAACCTCTGGAAATTATTTGGAATAACAAAAACAAACGGTTCATCCACTTCAGACATTCTGTAAGACCGCACAAAAAAAAACGGGGAACTTCATCTCTGATGATGAAGTTCCCCTTGTTGAAGAATGGGTTACTCTCTGGGCCGTATCCTATTTATCCTACCTTCCCCGCCGGTTTCAGCCTGAATCCTATCCCATGGGATCTATGTCCTCATCAAACTCGCCTCCTGCCACATCTTAGGGGGAAGCTGTGATACGGTCCTTGATCTCGTCAAAGGTGGTTTTGGGAATAACGTTTTTCGCCACAAGTTCGCCACGAAGCCGGTAAGGCCGGTTCGCGACCACTTCCTCGGCTACCTCACGGGTCAACCCCAACGCCAACACCAGATCACTCACTGGCGCCTTATTAATATTGACCAAATCCCCTCCGATTTTAGGCAGGGTCGGGGAAGAGACAATTTTGGGCGCAGGAGGCTTGGGCGAAGCGGTCGCACCGGAAGTCACCGGCGAGGCGGGCTCGCTCTTGGACATATCAGGTTTCTCCGAAGGCTTCATCACTCCGGCAGCGCTCCCTATTGAAGACTCACGGGTATCTTTTAATTCCTTCTGATAACGCAATACTGTTTCCTTAAGGGCTTTGTTTTGCGCTTTCACTTTTTGATATTGATCCACGACCACGCGCAACTTTGACGTGAGCTGCTCCTTTTCCTGGTCTAATTCCCGCTCACGGGTTTCCAATAAGGTGTGCTCATTTTTTCGCCCTTCTTTAATCCGTTGCACTTCGGTGGTCATCGTCTCCAAATCCGTAGAAACTTTTTCGTTCAGGCCTTTTAAATTGCGTATTTGTTCTTCAAGCGCTTCCTGATGCATCCGGCTTTTTTCCAACTCGGCCTTGGCCGACTCCATATCCGCCACTGAAGCCTCATATTTCGATTTCGAAACCATACACCCAGGCAATCCCATCAGAAGTACGACCGAAATGACCACCCACCTGTTCATAATATCCTCCTCATCCCTGCCAATAGAACGATTCATCCTTGAAGTAAGGCTTTTGTGGACTCAATGCACGGCTTGTCCCGTGTTTACTCCTACTTTCAGGATTTATGGCATCCTCGCGGTTATGTCAAGCCAACCCGTTGTCCCGGCCTGTGGAATCCAGCCACTCATCGATTACGAGACGTACCATTCAGGACGTCGGTCTTTGAACAAATCGTTATAGGGATTGATTCGTTTATCCCGGGCTTCTGCGATATCCATCTCACACAGACGCAGCTCTTCATCTTTTTGGGAGGATCGACACAAGATCCGTCCATTGGGGTTTACAATCTCGCTCATGCCAATAAACGGCAATGCCGGTTTATCCCCACGCTGTTCCCGGCCGACCCGGTTGGCTGTAATCGCAAACACCCCGTTTTCCAAGCATCTTGTGACCATGGCATCAGGACAATAGGGCAATACTAAATTGCTGGGGTGGCAGAGAATATCTGCTCCCTTGATGGCCAAAGTTCTGGCGGCTTCTGGGAAAAACCAATCAAAACAAACGAGAAGACCAACCTTGGCCCTTCCAATATCCCAGACAAGAAAACCCGTATCTCCGGAAGCAAACCAGAGGGTTTCCTCAAAAAACAAATGCGTTTTGCGATAGCTCCCGATATACCCTTTCGGCCCGATCAGGACCGCTGAATTATATACCCGGTCATGGTCTCGTTCAGCCAACCCGACCACCACATGCAGGTCACGGCCTCGAACGGCCTCTTCCAAGGATTTAATAGAGGGACCGGAAGGAATGTCTTCAGCTAGATCACAAACTTCGTCTCTAGAAAGAAATTGATATCCCGAGAGAGCGAGTTCGGGAAAAACCAGGAGATGCCCTTCGAAGGCGTGGATAGCGTTCAGAATTTTCCCCAGATTGTGTTGAACTTCTCCAAACATCGGAGAAAATTGAAAAAACCCTCCCCTCATCATTGACATCGCTACCCCATAAAAAAAGCGGGCAGAGCTGGACTCTACCCGCTTTTCAATCAGATTAAGGCTTTATGATTACTTAACCTCTTTCAAATGCATGACTGCACTTTTCGCATGCTTGGTCCCGACTTCAGCATGACCGGCTTTGCCATGTTCCACCGCTTCCATCAGTTCGTGAACACCTTCATCTAAATGAGGATTTTTCACGTCTTTTTGAGCAGCTTGGGCATGGGTCAAGGCTTCTTGGGCATGCTCAACCAAAGCGTCAGCATGTCCCTGCCCGCCGTGATCTGCGGCTCCTTCAGCATGGGCAATCGCCTCAGCTACATGCGGATTGGCCCCTGCAAAGGCAACAGACCCCCAAGACCCCGCAACCAGTAACCCGAGAATGGCGACTATGCCAATTGCCTTACTCACCACTTGCTTTCTCATCCCTGACCTCCTTGAAAAAGTAAATGAATAATAAACTGAGAGAGTGCTTCATCCTCTCATTCCTCACCATCAAGATCAAGAAGATTTCATCTGATCCTGATTGCTGACTCGATATAACAACTTGACGTCCTTTTCTGTCGGTGCCGCGAAATCCCGTGACCATTCCCACCATGATCCTGGATAGACTTTCACTTGTGGAAATCCGACGTATCGCAACAAACAAAACACCCAAGCCGCCCGGACGCCACCCAAGCAATAGGCCATGATTTCCTGATTCTCCCGTAGCCCATGATCTTCAAATACTTGCCTCACCTGCTCCGGAGGTTTCACCGTGGCATCCGGTTGTAAAAACCGATTCCAGGGGATATTGATAGCAGAAGGAATATGGCCCGCCCGAGGCAACCCATCGATCTCCTTCCCTGCATATTCCTCAACGCTTCTGGCATCAAGAATGATGGTATCCGGATGAGGTCCTTTGACCAGTTTTTTCAATTGTTCCTTATTCACAATGAGTTCCGGATTGGCCGTGACGGTAAAATCGCCCAGCTTGGGTTGCACCGCTTCGTGTTCAAAGGGACGCTGCTCCGCGGTCCATTTGACCCACCCACCGTCCAGAATACGGACGCTGGGATGCCCCAAATACGTCAACATCCAGAACATGCGCCCCTCATCACCCCAATTATCGAAAGGGTTAGAATAAATAACCACATCGCTGGCCTGGTTAATACCCAGCGTTCGAAGGCGCTGTTCAATCCGGCCCAGGTCAGGATCTAAGACCCCCTTTGCCACGGCTGATGGATCGCTATATTCATGCCAAGTGCTATGGACGGCACCGGGAATATGCGAGGTATAGGCCCCCCGCCCTCGTACATCAAGAATGACTAAGTCTTCACGGCCCAAGTTTTGAGCTAATGATTCGGTATCAATGAAAAAATTTTCGGCCACAGTTCTTTCCCTTTATGAATGAGTTGAAGGTATTTCTGCCGGTAAATGAGGAGGAAGCCCATCGGACGGTGCCATACACCCTACACGAGGATCAGGTTCATGATCCCGTAAGGCGGCAGACAGGGTCTTATCCAAAGGGAACTCCCGTTCATAGATGGTAAACACATATGGATCCTCAGCAGTCAGATCATACTGATCTCTCAGCATCTGATGTTGACTATCGGTCAGAATATGATAACGAATCCGGGCCTTTACCATCCACCCTTTTTCCTCGGCAGGCATTTCATACTCAAAGGTATAGTCGCGACTGGCAAGCGGTAACAGTCGATTATCGTATACCTCCACAATCACCGGTTGCCAGAGGATCCAACGGCCCATGGTATCGGATTGCTCATGCACCACGGTGCCATTCCGATCATGCACGGTAAACTCGACGGTAAAGTACCGGTCAGGGTCCCCGGTCGGGATTTTGTGTCCCGCCCCCGCATTAATCAGCGTCAGCGTTAAGCTAACATCGTCTCCAGGTTTGGGGGCGGGAGGGTCTGCCTGCACCTGGACAGCCACAGCCCGCTTGACCATGTCCGGATCATGTCCTCCTCGCCAAAGATGCCGCCGACCGTATCGGATGGGACTATCCTTGGCAACCGGTCGCTCGACTTCCGGCATGTGGCAACTCTGACAAATCAGTCCTTTTTCCTTCATGAAAAACTTGCCTTCATACTCAGGATACGTGCCACAAGGCCCGGCATTGTAAAATTGCATGGGTCCCGAGACGACATTATGACAGCGATAACACACCTGGGTCGTTCGGAAGGAGGGATCAAATTGGGTGGGATGAGGCGCCACGGAATCGTCATACGGACCGAGAATCTTCCCATCCCGAACATGACAGGCCGCGCAGGTCACGCCTTCTTGTTGATATTCCGCATCGTACCGGTAATTCGGAATTTGAACGGCTTTTTCGACCCGCCCTCGGGGAAGTTCTTGAATAAGGGTCGGTTGCTGATTTTCCAATGGTGTGTGGCAGTTCAAACAGACCCAGATATTGTCATCTTTTTTCCAATACGCTTGAAAAAACGGATCGTGAAAGGCTTCGGCATGAATACTGGATTTCCATTCTTTGTAGATTTCGACATGACACCTCCCACATTCTTCCGCTTTCAAGCTCTGCAATCCCACTGGAACCTGTTGATAGGGAATGGGTTTCGCGTAATCCTCCCGTAATCCAAATATGACAACGGGACGAATCTCCGTATAAAAAATGTAAATCCCTACTCCCAACACCAGCAGGAGCAAGACCCACGCTTTTCCTCCCCATGACCGTTTTGATTTCATCACGTCAAGTATCCAGCAGAGCCTGAAGATGATAGTCCACCGATCCAGCCAATGCCTTGAGATGATAGCCACCTTCTAAACATGACACGATTCGCCCACCTGCAAATTTTTTCGCGATCTTTGAGACAATGGTTGTCATGTCGGCATAGCCTTGTTCCGTCAACTCCATACTCGCCAGGGGATCATCCCGATGACCGTCAAACCCGGCCGAAATCACAATACACTCAGGTTGAAATCTTTCGGCGGCGGGAACCAGGATTTTCTGGAATATTTCCTGATACTCCTTATCCCCTTGTCCTCCCGAGAGCGGCACATTGATGGTCAGACCTTTCCCGGGACCTTCCCCGGTTTCCGTCGCCAGGCCTGTCCCGGGATAAAACGGGTACTGATGTGTACTAAAAAACAGGACCGTGGGATCATCATAGAAAGCCTGTTGCGTGCCATTGCCGTGGTGCACATCCCAATCCACAATCATGATCTTCTGTAGTCCATACTTTTTCTGGAGATAACGGGTAGCAATTGCGACGGTATTAAAGAAACAAAACCCCATCGCTCGATCCGCTTCGGCGTGATGCCCGGGAGGCCGCACGGCGCAAAAAGCTTGATCAAGGTCCCCCAGCATGATGGCATCCACCGCCGTCAATGCCCCGCCGACTGCCAGATAGGCGGCATTCAAGGTTTCAGGGCACATCGACGTATCAGGATCCAGGGAGACATAGCCACTTGACGGGGAACGTCGTTCAAGAGTCTCCACATAGGAAGCGGTGTGAACGCATTCAATCCATTTTCGCTCTGCTCGATCGGGAACCACCTGATGCAACCGTGACCACGTTCCCGAACCCTCTAAATGAGCACGAATGGCTTGAAGCCGCTCGGGGGACTCCGGATGGTTTCTGCCCATATCATGGAGACCATAGGTGGGATGAGAAACGTATCCAACACGTCCCATGCTTATTCACTCACAAACTTGAAAAGGAAATCATGCACAGAGGAAAAACTCGATCAACCATACCGGCAAAATACACTCGCGCCTACTGACGAACAGGAGGGAAAAGCGTAAAAGATCCTAGCATAGGGGAATGACTTAGACAACGAATACACACGCATGATAGGCTGAATTTCGTTCATTTTCTGTCATCATCTTTTTTGATCGGATTTCACGCCATGGCCAATCCTAAGATCGAACAATTCAAGAAAGTGCTCCAAATGGACCCGAAGGACGAAACCCTGTGGTTCGGCCTGGGGAAAGCCTATATGAATGACGAAAATTGGAAAGAGGCCATTCCCGCCCTGGAACAATGCATCCAGGTGAAACCTGAATATTCAGCCGCCTATTTTGCGTTGGCTCAATCCCTTCAGCAGACACACGAATTTGAGAAATGCCAGACGATATGCACCGAAGGCATCTCCGTGGCCACCAAGAATGGCGATCTCCTCGTCATTAAAAACCTGGAAGCACTCAAAGCGTCACTGCCCTCATCCTAACCGCTCTCATTTGGCCCCATCCATTCCCTCACCATTGTCGTCACATCACCTCCCGGATAATCCGGAGTTCTTGGGAGCTGAGCGGATATCGGGCCACCGGGTTCACTGTCAACAATCGAATGCGAGGATTGCGCGGGTCCCCTGGCGGGCGAGTAACCCAGGATACCTGGCGAATACGGATGGGATTTCGTAATTCCTGAGCCGGTGCCTTCCATACCGTCAGCAGGATCGCACTGAACTGAGGGACGTCGACAACCACCCCGATTAACATCGCCGCTAATCGCTGAAGGTCCAACGGAGGAATGTCCTGAGGACGCCCTTTTCCCCATGGTAAATCGGGAACACTGACTGCCAGCAACACCGGGGCGCAGTACCGTTCTAATTGCCTGGCTTTTTCGGCCATACGTGACAATAACCGCCTGACCAAGGCCTGTTCAAAAAACTCATCCGAGGACTCTAAGATTTGGTGAGGCTGCAGATGCACCGCAGGAGACTTGCGAGTAGCCCCCCGAGTCGATTGAATTACCGTGACTTCAACAAAAAATCGATGCGCACCTTCATAACATTCCAAGTCCGCCGTTCGCCCGCCAGAGGCCTCTAAAAATGCCACGGAAAAGCCGGCTTGTGCGAGAAAATACGCGGTCTCAATCTCGGCATGCGCCGACGCCGCCTGCCTGACCGAAAATCGACTGATGTGATCCCACAGCATCGCCAGTCGAGCTTGACTATCTCCGTCATCGCAGACTTGGGCAAGGGCCCGCCATTGACGGACAATCAAATCATCCTTGGGTTGAACTTTCACCGTCCCCCTACAAGAGCACAGACGTCAAACCGGCTGATACTCCCCCGACATTTCCGCCCAAGCGTTCTCGTCAACACTCAGCCAGTATATCAAGTTGGAAGGCGTATCAGGCTTTTACTTTCGCATATGAAAAACACACACCCCGCGCCACCTCACACGCATCTGGTGGAGTCAACCAAAAGCCCACGACATCAGAGATTCAAACCGAAAGCCTGGCGGGCATGATGAATTAGAGCTTACCGGGGGGATGCTTCAATTCTTCGAGAGTAAAGTGTTTCGGGAGCATGACCGGAAACACCACACCAATGGGATCGCCACGCAGAATGGTCGTGGTCTTGTCCGGAGAAGGGTCCAATTGCAGCAGAAAATTCGTCACAAAGGCATCATGATCAGGCAGAAAATCATAAGGATTCGGGGTCAGTTTATATTCTTGCGTTTTGATCCCTTCCCAGATGGAGAAGGTCCGATTGGAGAAATAATAAAAATGATTGGGAAGATCCTTCATCATCATGCCGACTTGTTTGGGGTAATAAAAACGAATGCCGCAATAGAGCTTGGGAAATCCACTATTCAGAATCGTATCGACATACATTCCTGAAAAGGACTTATACCCCAAGAGCCGCTCTTCAGGAAGAATAGGCGGAGACTGCCATTCAAAACCAGTACCTTTCCTGCGAAACCGGCAATCCGCCGGGGAACGGATGACCCAGCCATATTGCCCCACGGCCCGAACCGGTCCACAATCATCCGGAATGACTTTGTATCCGGAGGCCGCTAACTCCCGTTGCTCAGGCAATGGCATATTGGTCATCAACGGGCGATGGGGATGGAAATCAAGCTTCAGTCGTTCCGGAGCAAAAGCGGTGGAGTATTCCCGCTCCCAATAAATAACCCATTTGTCGTCTGTGGTTCCCGGTAACGAACTCATGGAAGGTCCTTCATGATTGCCCTGGAAGCGCCTGACCTCGCTTGATCATCCACGCCACTTCAGCCACACGCTTTCCCAACGCCGATGCATCGGCACGTTCCGCATCATTAATTCCAGGGCTGTCGCCTTCCGTCGTCGCTGAAGCGCCAAACGCTCCTCCGTCACTCACGACAATCATCTTGTTCCCAAGCATGGCTGCAAGGATGGTCAACATTGTCAGTTCTTTTCCGCTGGATATTTGTCCACCGGTCGCAAAGGCTGCTCCAACCTTATTGCGCATCTTCCATTCAGGAAACACCCCAAATTCAAACTGCCATCGATCAAAAAAAGCTTTGACTTCACCCGACATGTTGGACCAATAGACCGGCGAACCTACTATGACCGCGTCGCTGCCAAACAACTCATCGGCGGTTACCTGTCCCACGGTTTTCAGGAGGACAATGGTCCCTGGTATCGATTCAGCACCCTTTTTCACACTCCTGGCCATCTCGGCCGTATGACCGGACAGGGAATGGTAGGTGACTAAGACCTGAAGGCTATCACTAACCTGAGACGGTTGGGCTTGCGCAGAAACCTGCACACACCCACACCACCAAACGAGGACAGCCAGAGCTACCCTTAAGGTATTTCCTCGAAAAATCTGCATAGGAGAATAAAACTGAAAAAGAGAAGTCGAATATCCCGACCTGAACGACCGATCCTCAGCAGCATCAAGCCCCGCTATCGGCGTTCAATTTCTTCGTCCATTTGCTCTTCTACCGATACATGGGTCAAGGCCCCTCGATAATCGCACTTATGACACCGTACCCGGAATTCCTCCAACCACTTCTCTTGCACAAAATGTTGATGACATTTTGGGCACGCAAACACCCCTTTCACATAATGCACCTGCTTCCGATACTTCATAACCAAACCCTCCAAAGACATAAAATTAATGCTCGGTGCTAGCCTGCCATAGGCCTTTTTCTAATTGCAAATTGGAATTGGCCAAATACCTCAACAAGGTCGCCTGCCGAACATCTGCTCAAGACCCAGGGTGGTGAGGTGCCCCGATGGCCCTCGCGCGTTGTTTCCGGGGGAAGTATTGGTCATGAACCTTTTTGAGGCGGGCTTGCTCAACATGGGTATAGATTTGTGTCGTAGCGATGCTGGCATGGCCGAGCATCATTTGGACCGAACGAAGGTCGGCACCATGGTCCAATAAAT
>DOFS01000245.1 GCA_003523945.1 Nitrospiraceae bacterium
GCCAATCCTACACCCAGCAAAGAAGAGACTAGCGCCGTGACGCCGTACACTAACTCCAGAGTTCCATATTCTGAAGGGGTCAAATAACTTGTGTAGAGGGGAAGGAGAATAAATGCTCCAGCACGATTGACAATACCCCCTAACGCATAAATGGAAGAATGCTTGAAGAGACGCTTCATATCTGACTGAATATTCATAAGTCCTTTAACCAGGAACGGGCGAACTTCATTAACAACCGGGAAGTTTTTGCTAAAACCTTATTAGAGTTTTTATAAAGCCTAACGGCTGTGTTCCACGGCCGCACCTAAGGCATTCTCAAAAGCAAATCGCAGGATTGGCACCATGGTATGAGAGAACCACTCTTCATCTGCTTTATGCCAATGGTCGAGATGTTCATGAATTTGATAGAGAAGTAGAATGGCAGCATAAATTTTTTGTCGTTCTGGAGGACCCATACCAAGTTCTTGCCAATACGATTGCACCCTCTCATTCAGGAATAGATCATCTTCAAAAGCCAACCGCACAATGGCTTGATAAAAGGGAATGCGTCGCTTCAAATGAATTTCATAACTCAAATACCACAATAAATCTATAAACGGAAAACCCATTGTTCGTGACAGATCCCAATCAATTAAACCAATCACCTTTCCGGTTTCATTGACCAGTAAATTCGTGCGCTTGAAGTCGCCATGGGTTCGTACAAGGACAGCCTCCTTTCCCAACAAACGTTCTTTCAAAAGGATTTCGACATTGGCGAACAGATCTTTATCGGTTCTTTGGCAATATCCGTATAAGCTTTTAAAAGGAAGGCCCACAAGGCTTTCATAGAGACCTTCACCAAGAATCACCTTCTGTGAAGTTATCGCATGAAGTTGCAGAAGGTACCGAAAAGCCTGAGCCGTGATCATGTCCGATTTCCCATCCCATTCCCATTGTCCTATTGGTTCATCACCCGGCAATTTGGTTTCCTCGAAGTAAACCAGATCACCAAATTGGCCAGAGTGACAGGGAACAGGAATAGCCACAGGACTTATGGCCCGCAATGCGTGTAAGGTCTCAAAATTATTACGACATCGGGACAGAGGTTCACGGCCTAAAGGAACTCGAACGATCCCCCCGGGAAGTTTCCCGACCAGGGTATTCGCAGTTCCCACATACACCCTTATATCGGATCTATCGGTTTGAACTGTTTCATGGTGTTGTTCAATGTTTCTGATCACTCCTGAAGGGTTGAATGGCCAGGATTTCCCTAAGAGCAATCCGGAGGACTCACCCTTGACAATTTTCCTTAATGTGGCCCGATATCTTTGCCCATAAGTTATTTGTCCTCGCTCCTCAGTCACGGTTTCAATCGGGCCGTAAGAAGGATAAATGTTGAGCTTAGTGACCACTCTAAACAATTTCTCCTCCAATAAGGACAAAAGCCAATGATGGGACAAACCTTGGAAACCAAGCCATAATTTCTGGAAAAAAGGGTTTTCCCTCACTCCCAAATAAATCATTCCCCTTGGCGTTAACAAATCCAAGAGTTTGAATAAAAATTCCTCACCCTTGAGAAGGCTGGTCCCATGGCCTTCAACCCAGGCGTAAAGGTTAGAAAAACAAATCAAATCAAATTGGCCCTCCTGGAAAGAGAGTGAGTCTTTAACTTGGTGAATCGAAACCGTGTCAATGTTCCGACCATCTTGCCGGGCACGGGCGATGGCGCATCTCCTACTCGACTCATCATGAAATACTCCGGTCACCTTCGGAAATAAAACGGAAAGAGCCACGGTCGTAGTTCCTATCCCATCATCAAGATTCAAAACATGGTCTTGAGGAGTCCTTCCAACCCAGAGCATCCAAGCTGCTTGAGCACCGAGATTGATTTCCCAAAAAAGAGCCTCCTTATCATCCGAACTTAATTCATTCAGGACGATGGCAACCCCATCCCGCCATCCATGCACATCAACAACATCGGCAAGACGTTCATATATCGTTGATGATATCACCGGTTTTCCTTATGAACTCCAACATTTTCTGGAAGGTTTCGAAAACTTCTTTTTAAAATTTTTTTGACTATTTCCCGAATCAACCGGATGTGGTAAGAACGGTGCGTTGGATGTAATTTAATAGCCTTCGCTTGCAACCTCCAGGCAAGATCTTCGCCCTCAAAAAAACTACTTTCAGCCCATTCGGCATAAATTTTAGCCTTGCGGATTTTGTAATTTTCAGCGGAATATTCCTTTCGGTAAATTCGCAATAATTGAAATTGTCCTTCATATTCCTTCCGCAAGTTTCCATGACTCCTTGAGCTTTTGAGAACTCGATACCGAGCAACATTTTTCGAAGGCATATAAAATTGGGTTTCACCCGAGGCTCGTATCCATAAATCATAATCTTCAGCCTTGAGATTGGAATGCTCGGTTTCAAAACCTTGAATTTTTTCAAAGATATTTTTTTTTATGACAGAAGTCGACATACTGACACCGTCCACATTCCCTTCCATCAACAAAACTTGTTTGAGGTTTATGGGTTTGTCATACAAGTCCAAAGGACACTGCCTTGCCTTGAATGTTCGCCCAAATTCATCTATTTCTTCCATCAAACCGCCAATTACACCTACCCACGGATGCTTAATCGCAATCTCCATTTGCCATTCAAGTTTCCTTGGAAACCACACATCATCAGCATCACAAAACGCGATATAGCTTCCTTGGCTGTGAGAGACACCCACATTCCTGGCAACAGCGACTCCATGATTTCTCTGATCTATACATTGGATTCGATCCGAATATTCTTGTAAAATTTTTCGTGACAAATCCGTGGAACCATCATTCACGGCAATAATTTCCATTCG
>DOFS01000117.1 GCA_003523945.1 Nitrospiraceae bacterium
ACCGTTTTCATGAGATTCCTCCGCGCCTTGGTCTAGCTTGACCAACTCATCATACACCGGCCGACTTCACCCTACAAGAGTGCCATTTTTCTTTAGTCGCGTAACATGTGGATGAAGAGGCCATCGCGGAGTTTGGGTTCAAACCATGTGCTTTTTGGAGGCATGACGCGATCCGCATCCGCCACCGCCATCAGCTCCTCAACCGTTGTCGGATACAACCAGAAGGCCACGGCCCAGTCTCCACTATCCACCAACGCCGCAAGCTGTTGGGTCCCGCGGATTCCGCCCACAAAATCTATGCGTGGATCTGACCGTTGGTCCTTTATGCCTAACAGAGGATCTAACACCCGTTCTGTCAATTCTGAGACGGCTAACGCGCGAACCGGATCTTGTTGACTGTTTAACGACGGATCCTGTTTGGGCTTAGCCCGATGCCATTGCCCTTCCAGATACATATCGAACCCGGCGGCAGGTGGTTCCCCTGGTCGGGCGGTTACCTGCAATTCAAAATGCGGAGCTAATTTCTCGAGCAATTCTTTGGGGTTGAGTCCATTCAAATCCCGAACGAGACGGTTGTAAGGGAGGATTTGTAATTGGTCATGTGGAAAGATGACTGCCAAAAAGCCTTCTTCGTGTTTTCCAGCGGGCAATGCGTCGGAGTGGCCACGTGAGGAACGAACCCGACTGGCCGCCGCCGACCGATGATGGCCATCCGCTATATATAAGGCTGGAAGATCTTGGAAGTCTTTGATGACTTCTTGAATAGCGGATGGATCTCGCACACTCCAGACCGTATGCTCAATTTTGTCCTCAGCGACAAAATGCACATCCGGCGTCGTACTTGTTACCCCTGTTAACCATTGATCAATTTTGGCCGTCTGGCGAAAAAAGAGCAGAACAGGACCCGATTGCGATTCATGAGTTTCAATAATTTTCACTCGATCGGCTTCCTTCACTGGCCTGGTATATTCGTGCTTCTTGATGATACCCCGGTCGTATTCGTCAACGGACGCTAAGGCCACAATGCCCGTTTGCTCATGCTGACCCCACTTTTGTCGATAGATCCCCAAAAGTGGTTGTGATTCTTGACCCAATACGCCATCGTTGATGAGCATCCGGAGATTATCAGCCCCTCGTTGATAGACCTCAGCGGAATACGGGTCGACCCCATCACCAAGCTCAAGTTCTGCCCGACCAATGCGAAGAAAACAATGGGGGTTTCCATCCGCTAAATCACGCGCCTCTTTCAGGGAAACCACATCATAGGGAGGAGCCGCCACTTGACTGGCTAATTCAGATTTTGGCCTCACGGCGCGGAACGGGGCGATTGTCGCCATACGATCATTCTCCTTATTTAAATGGATGCATATAACCATTCAGATGAGACAGCAATATCCTCTGGAAAACGGGTCCTCCCGCTCCCTGGACAAGGGTAAACGATACTGTTGTGGACGAGCAACGTGTTTACGCACATTGGCAGGAGAGACTCACGACGAAAAACCGGAAAAGAACAGGTACTATTGACCGATGTACCATCCAACACCTAAGCGTTCCAAATAGCTCGTCAGGAGAAAGAATGAATTGGTGTAGAGAAGACCGCCGACTGCCACCAGTAGCAATCCACTCATGATGGAGAGCGGTCTAATATAGTTTCGGATCTGCCGGAAATGGGTTAAGAACCGATCGAGCCATACAGCAGTGACAAGCAGTGGAAGTCCAAGCCCAAGTGAGTAGAACACGAGGAGGGCCAGTCCATCAGCAGCGGTATCCGTGGTGCCGGCATACAATAAGATAGACGTGAGGATAGGACCCACGCAGGGGGTCCAGCCTACGGCAAAGGTGACCCCGATGAGGAAGGAACTCAGATAGCCGACAGGGCGGCTCTGAAAATAAAGACGTCTTTCTTGTGCCAGAAAGCCGAAGTTGAACAGCCCCAGCACATACAGACCAAACAGGACAATCAGCCCTCCTCCGATCTTTCGCAGATAGTCCTGATAGCTAAGCAGCAATTGGCCGAACAAACTGGCCGAAAGACCAAACGCGATAAAGACGACAGAAAACCCTCCGATGAATAAAAGAGAATTGACAATGATTGTCTTCCGAACGTGGTGCCGACCCGTGGGAGCTCTGAGTTGGTCAATGGACAATCCCGTGATATACGAGACGTAGGACGGCACCAAAGGAAGCACGCAAGGGGAAACGAATGACAAGAGCCCGGCTCCAAACGCTGCCAACAAGGTGACCTGGGAAATGTGTGTGACGGATTCCATTATAAGTATTCTGTCCGTGGGGAACCGAGCCGTCTCCGTTGAACATTTATTTCCTTAGACTCTTGAGAAACTCCTGGTACTGAGGATTCCGGTTGATCCCAGCTCCACGATGAGCAAGAATCATTTCTCCTTGTGCGTCCATCACCACGAATGTCGGTGTAGCATTGACACCGAAAGCTTGCGCCACGACATTATCCCGATCATAGGCCGTGGGATAGACAAAGGTATCAGGGTTGGATGTGACATATTCTTCCACATGGGCCAGACTGTCTGAGAAGGCAATGGTCAAGACCTGGAGCTGATCTGGTTTATTGCCTTGATAAAATTTCGCGAGTATCGGCAATTCCATTTGGCAATACCGACACCATGGCGCCCAAAAGACCAAAAGTGTGGGGCGACCATGTAAGGAAGCCTTGCTGTAGATATGACCATCAAATGCCTCGAGCTGAAATTCGGGAGCCGGCACGGATGGAGCAGCGATAGCTGCCAGGTCTCCGAAGAGCAGACTCAGGGTGACCATCATGAATCCGGCCACCCCGCCTCTAATTGCCCCGAACCACCGTCCCCGGTGGGAGCCTGGGAGGCTCC
>DOFS01000120.1:0-3132 GCA_003523945.1 Nitrospiraceae bacterium
CGCACGCTCCAGACCGTATGCTCAATTTTGTCCTCAGCGACAAAATGCACATCCGGCTTCGTACTTGTCACCCCTTTTAACCATTGATCAATTTTGGCCGTCTGGCGAAAAAAAAGCAAAACCGGCCCCGATTGCGATTCATGGATTTCGATAATCCGCACCCGGTCAGCTTCCTTGACCGGCCGAGTATATTCATGTTTTTTGATGATGCCCCGGTCGTATTCGTCGACGGAAGCCAGTGCCACGATGCCGGTCTGCTCATGCTGGCCCCACTTTTGTCGGTAGACTCCGAAGAGTGGTTGTGGTTCTTGGGCCAAGACCCCGTTCTTGATGAACTTCCGAAGATTATCGGCCCCTCGTTGATAGACCTCGGCGGAATATGGGTCGACTTCATCACCAAGCTCAAGTTCGGCCCGACCAATGCGAAGGAAGCAATAGGGATTTCCATCCGCTAAATCACGCGCCTCTTTTAAGGAGACCACATCATAGGGAGGAGCCGCCACTTGACTCGCTAATTCAGATTTTGGCCTTACAGCTCGGAAGGGCGCAATTGTCGCCATACGGTCATTCTCCTTTTTAATTGGATCCTCAAAACTTTTGAAATACACCACTGCACTGGTCCGCAGAGCGGGACCTTGCGTTCACCTGTTGCAAGGGTAAACGATATTATTGTGGCCGGGCAACGTATGTACGTAAATTGGCAGGAAAGGAATTGAAACCGAGAGACAGCAGCCTAGTAGAATCTACTGGCCGATGTACCATCCAATACCCGAGCGTTCCAAATAGCTCGTCAGGAGAAAGAATGAATTGGTATAGAGGAGACCGCCGACTGCCACCAGTAACAATCCACTCATGATTGAGAGCGGCTTGATATAGTTTCGGATCTTCTTAAAATGGGTAAAATATCGATCGAGCCATAAGGCTGCGACCAGCAATGGAAGTCCCAGTCCTAAGGAATAGAAAACAAGAAGAGTCAGCCCATCAACAGATGTATCTGTGGTGCTGGCATACAATAAGATGGACGTGAGTATAGGACCCACGCAGGGGGTCCAACCTACGGCGAAGGTAACCCCGATGAGAAAGGAGCCCAGATAGCCTATTGGGCGGCTCTGAAAATGAAAACGCCTTTCTTGAGACAAGACACTAAAATTGAACAGCCCCAGCACATACAGACCAAACAGGACAATCAGCCCTCCTCCGATTTTTCTCAGATGGTCCTGATAATTGATCAGCCATTGGCCGACCAAACTGGCCGAGAGGCCAAACGCGATGAAGACGACGGAAAACCCTCCGATAAACAACAAGGAATTGAACAAAATTGTTTTGCGAATCCGGTGCCGTCCCGAGGTATCCCGGAGGTGGTCAATGGAAAGTCCTGTGATATAGGAGACGTAGGACGGCACCAGTGGAAGCACACAGGGAGAAACGAACGACAAGAGCCCGGCGCCAAACGCCGCCAACAAGGTGATCTGAGAAATGTGGGTTGCGGATTCCAGCATGAGTGTTTTCTGTCCGTGGGTAACCGAATCGTCCTCTTAGAATCGTCGTCCGTTTATTTTTTCAAACTCTTGAGAAACTCCTGATACTGAGGATTCTGATTGATCCCTGCACCACGATGGGCCAGAATCATTTCCCCTTGTGGGTCCATCACCACAAATGTCGGGGTGGCATTGACGCCAAAAGCTTGCGCCACCTTATTATCCTGATCGTAGACTGTGGGATAGACAAAGGTGTCGGGGTTGGATGTGACATACTCCTCCACATGGGCCCGGGTGTCTGAGAAGGCAATGGTCAGGACTTGAAGCTGATCCGGTTTGTGGCTTTGATAAAATTTCGCGAGAATCGGCAATTCCATTTGACAATACCGACACCATGGCGCCCAAAAGACGAGAAGCGTCGGACGACCTTGCAAGGAAGCTTTACTGTACGGCTCACCAGCTAACGTCTGGAGTTGAAATTCCGGAGCCGGAACGGATGAGGCCGCAGGAGCCGGCAAGGCTCCGAAAACCAGACTGAGACTAACCGTCATGAACCACGCAACTCCGCATCTGATTGCCGAGAGCCATCGTCGCCGGTGAGAGCCTGGGAGGCTCCCACTGGATGCGGTTCTTTTGTGGGTCGTCGATATATAAAGCATATTCCGCATATTTTCTCCTTACGGTTTGATATACACATAACCAGCGCGTTGAAGATCGGCAATCCGCTTCACCGCAACCGGATGTTCGGTGGGTGTGAACCCGGCCAATAATTTCTCCAGCGGTGTCCCATACAGTTTCATTGAAACCTGACACATTTCAGCCTTGATCCCTTTGTCAATGACCACCTTCAATTTATCCTTCAGCTCCTGATCGACCTTATCGCTTTCAAACAATTGCAGGGCCGGCCCATGCACGACCAGCACCAGGTCGATCTTGTCGGGCCCGCCTTCTGCCTCAATGTGTTTGTTAATAAGGGCCATCGCGTACTTGGCGAGAGCCGGGTCGTTACTATCAAGGTGATACAACACCTTCACTTTGTCTTCACCCGGTGTTTGATCTGCCAGAACCAACCCCGGACTCAGTAGCAGTCCGTACACACAGGCAACCACCAATGTCGAGAGCATCAGGAATGTTTTAGGAATGAAATTGGGCATCATAGCCTCCTTGAGTTAAACAGTGGATGAAAACTGGCTCCGTGTCGGAGTCTTCATCGTCTAAGGCTATTGTGGATGAATTGAGAGGAAAGCGGTAGGTGCGAACACCAGAAGTCGGACAACTATTATTCCCGTATCCGAATAAGGGTAAATGCCCCTATTGGGGAGTGTTGAAAAATTGCCGCCAGCGGCGTTTTCGCCACCTGGCCGTGCTCACGACTCCTCCGTACGCTCCGCCCGCCCAATCGGCTGCAGCCTTGCTGGACGAGGATTTTTGAACACTCCCTCAATTTTCCCGGTGTAAGTTTTAATTATTCATATGCTGATGAACAGGCAAAACATTTGAAGTATCCAACGGCCTTAGGGGGTGAATCGGCGGACGAACTCTGCCGCAGCTTGAGAACGGCGGGTCACTTGTAATTTCTGGAAAATATTTTCGAGATAATGACCAACGGTTTTATCGCTCAGGTCGAGTGCGACGGCAATTTCCTTATTGGTTT
>DOFS01000120.1:3199-3409 GCA_003523945.1 Nitrospiraceae bacterium
CCAACGGTTTTATCGCTCAGGTGGAGTGCTACGGCAATTTCCTTATTGGTTTGACCTTCGGCCACTAGTGTCAACACCTTCAATTCCTGAGGGGCTAAGGATTCTTTCTTGCCATCGGGGGAGGAGATGGAGAGATGCTGCATTTTGGTGAGGACGCGTTGTGTGATTGCAGGATCGAGGATGGATTGCCCCTCAGCTACTGTTTGTACC
>DOFS01000421.1 GCA_003523945.1 Nitrospiraceae bacterium
GATGGCTTGATTCAGGGAAGCATTACAAAAATTAGGTGATTTATCCGACCAATTTACTCATTTGAATAACTCGCACTTTACGGAAAGCCCACTGGAGAAGTAGCGATTTTGTTTAAACAACCAGAAATGCAAGTAAGGGATGATCAACTGCGGAAGGTTACCCTTCCTTTATAACATCATGTTTTATACTTGTATGTCCTCCCAGCAAACGTGAATAGTAAGAGATCTTCTCCTTTAGTGGTTGGGTTGGCAAGAGGAAGTACGAATCACAACTTACCGCCCCATGTTATGCGACTTTTCGATAGCCTATCCCCAAGTACACGTATTATCATATTCTGGAGGAGGTCATCTCTTATTTCAAGAGATGTAATTGATATTTCCCTGGAATACCGGACACCGAGTTAAGAATAAGATAATGATTCGAAACGAGGTGTTGAATGAAAAAACGACCACGTAGGCATCACAGTCCGGAATTTAAACACGAACCGGTCGGGTTGGTGGTAGAGTATGGATGCAGTTGTGGGGCTGCGGGGAGCAGTTTAGGGGCGAGTGGCGCGTTGATTGGGCGTTGCAAGTACGAACTGGAAGCTCATAAGGCGGAAGCCTTTTCTGGCAACGGCAAGCGCTTCACTGAGCAGCAGCGGATCCATGAACTCGAAGAAGGAAGCCGTCGACTGCGGATGGAGAGACGATTGGTTGAACTAAAGGCCGCGTACTTCGCGAAAAACCCGGAGCTAGGTATGCCTTCATTTTGCAGCATAAAGACAGGTATGTGGTGCAGCCGATGTGTCCCGGATTGGAAAGTGGTTAGTACGGTTGGTTTTAGCAGCAGGTTCACTGGGGTATATGAACGATGACCGGCTACTAGGACAGATCCGCGAGTCGTATGAGGCGAGTGGCCATACCTTCTGCGCGTCCCGCATTCTGTGCGATCGGCGTGGGGTGGGAGAGTGTGTGGGCAAGGACCGAATTGCGAAGATGATGAAGCGCAACAAGATACTACGCGACTCGCGCGGCTACAAGCGGCCAGACATCCACTACGCCAAGCCTGCCATGGCGGCACCAAATGGATTGCGCCAACAACATTTGATGGACAGACCGGATCGTGCGTGGGTCTCCGACATCACCTATATTCGTACCTACGAAGGTTGGCTGTACCTGGCGGCGGCGATGGACCTCGCAAGCCCGAACATGACGTCATTATCCACTGGCATCAGGAGGGGCAGTTAGGCGGCGATGAATGGAATCGGTTCTGCCAGACGCATGACTTGATACCAAGCATGAGTCGCAGAGGGAATTGTTATGAGAACGTGACGGTCGACTCCTTCATTGGTGGCCTGAAGAAGGGGAAAGTACGCTGTCACATCTTCAAAACACGGGAAGCTGCGCGAGCAGAAATATGCGATTGTATTGAGGTGTTTTATAATCGGGCGATACGCCATCAGCACCTGGAAATATCAGCCGAATGGACTATGAGCAGTAGATGGCAATATTACACTGAGTGTCTATGAAAACGAAGGAAGTCCATGAGTCTTCTTTAACCTGTCCGTGAAAACGGAGGAAGACCAATCTTTGGCATTCTGCAACGAGGCGGGCTAGTCTATAAGCAAACCAAATCGGATGCAAAGCGGATGATCTTTTTGCCAATCATGGACGTGAGAATTGTGCCTGTTGGCATTGTCTGTTGGGATGCCTTGCCCAGCTACAATGTGTTGGATGCGACCTCGTTATACAATTTTTGTTCAAACATTCTTGGAGTACTGTGAAAGGCCAAATGCCTATTTAAGGGATCGAAAGTACTGGGAGCAAGCCAAGCACCACAGCGGCATAAATTTTTCCTTAATAAAGGAGGATGGCGGTTTAATTGCGCCATCGCTTCAAACCATCCACCGGTATTTTAATGCGTTTCTTAGGAAAGAGAATAAATAACTAATCTTTTCTGGCAATCCTAAAAAAACATGGTTTTTTCTACGGGGCTAAAAGACAAAACCAAATAAAATAAGGAAATTCGAAAAATGAAAATGAGAAAATTATGGTAAATCGACTAGATGGGGTTCCGAAAAATACCCTTCGGGTGGGCTACCTGATCGATAACCTTAATGTTGGAGGCTCCGAACGACAACTATCGGAATTGGCGACGGGAATGGTAGCCCGAGGGCATGCTGTGGAAATTTTTTGTTATAACGTAAAGGGTGAGGGTGCCTATGATCAATATGTCCGGGATCATGGAGTGATACTTCACCGAATGGTCGGTAGGAGCAAACTGCACAAAATCCTGGGGGTTAAGCAGTGGGTGGAAAACTTCCAGCCGCAAATTCTGCATGGATTCATGAAGCGGGCCTCAAGTCTTGCGGTGTTGGCAAATTTACCACGGCGCCGCTTCCGCGTAGTAGCGAGTGACTTTTCTACGGCAACATATAGACCATTTGCGCTTTCACTGTGGGGGGCACTCGTTTTTTTTCATCTTGCGGACTGTGTGGTGACACAGACAGTGATGAATCGAAACAGTCTTGGCCGGCTAGCTCCAATGCTTAAGGATAAACTTGTGGTCATACGCAACGGGGTCGAGGACACACGTTTTTGTCCAACTCCAAAATCCCCGGGAGAAGTATTCCGCTTCTTATGCGTGGGTACGGTATCGGAGGTGAAAAATCCAGTTCGCGTTGTCCAGGCATTGCAAATTTTGCGTCGGCAGACGGATCGCCCCTTTGTATTCACCTGGGTGGGAAGGTATCGTGGTCATGGCAATGGGGAACCGATCAAGGCTTATTTGCAAGCGCGTCAATTGGTTGACGAATACGGTTTGCAGGACCTGATACTGTTTAAAGGCCTTTCGCAGTCGGTCGTAGATGAATATCGGAAAGCCGATGCTCTTGTTCACGTTTCAGTGCAGGAGGGAATTCCGAACGCTGTGGTCGAGGGAATGGCATGTGGTCTACCCATCGTTGTGAGTCGTATTTCCGATCTCCCGCTCATCGTTGAAGCGGGGAATAATGGAATAATCTGCAATGCCTTTGATCCTAAGGATATTGCGCGTGCGATGAAGGACATGCTCGAGTTTAAAATTTCAGATCGGAACATAATGGGCTGTCGATCTCGGCAACTGGCTTGTGATTGGTTCGGTCTTCAGCGGTTCGTCGCCGAATACGAAGAACAATATCAAAATATTGTTGAAGCTCGGAAAAATGGGAGAGGGGATGAGCTTTGAATAGTCAATGGATAAGGGTAGCCCGGGCTTGGATTCCCAAGAACATACGATATTGGATTCAGAGACATGTTTCGTTAACGTCCGTCAAGTTGCGTTGGAACGCTGACATATCCCCTCATCCTGCGGTACTTTCAAGCGATATCAATAATTATGGTATCCCATTTCCTTTCGGGATCGTGAAGAATGCGATGCAAGACCATAGAAAGTATGTTGCCGCTTGTCTGGAAATGGGAGTGCCATTTAGGATAATTGATCTTTCGAAATCAAATTGGCTGGACCAAGTGCGGCGATCCAGATGTGAAGTTCTCCTCGTATGGGGCGACGCGTATTTGACAATTTGGAACTCGATGATCAAGGATCGGATCGAAATTCTCGAGCGCGATATTGGAATCACTGTCTTTCCCACCACGCGTGAATTGTGGTTCTACGAGGATAAGCGACGCTTGGCCTATTGGCTTGCGGCAAATGGAATTCCGCACCCGCGAACATGGGTTTTCTATGATCTGAATGAATGCCAGCAATTTGTCGCATCGTGCGATCTTCCAGTGGTGTTTAAAGCAAGTTTTGGAGCTGAGGCTTCTGGAGTAAGATTGTTCCGTAACCGGAAGAAGCTTCGACGATTTATCCGGAATGTGTTTCGAAAAGGTTTTCAGCCCAATGGACTCGATCGCCGGGACCGGCAATGGGGGAATGTGCTCCTACAGGAATACGTTCCTGTGGTGAAGGAATGGAGACTGGTTAGGATTGGAGACTCCTTTTTTGGTCATGTCAAAGGTAGCATTGACGGATTTCACAGCGGTTCCGGATTGGTTGAATGGGATGTTCCGGAAGAACGGCACCTGGAGTTTCTTTTTGAGGTGACCGAGACAGGAGGGTTTCGAAGTATGGATGTTGATGTGTTTGAAACTAGGGATGGTCGGCTGCTTGTGAATGAATTGCAAGCGGTATTTGGAGCCAGCCATTCGGTGGATCAGATGCGAAAAGACGGTGTGCCGGGAAGATTTGTCCGGAACACTGGGAGTTATGGTTGGATTTTCGAGGAAGGAGATTTTGCCCGAAATGCGTGCGCGAATGAGAGAATTCGTTACTTGCTTGCTGGTCGATGTGGGCCACAATCAGGTGAGGGCCTGTTATGAGGCTCAAAGAGGTGATTCGCATGGGCTTGAGTAGGGCCATCGTGAGTTCAGGAGTGGCCGCGTTGGGGCGAAGGGTTTGTCCGAAAAATGGTGCCTTAATCCTCTATGGCCACCGGGTTGAGGACAATGATGAAGGATGTCTTCAGGGGTTACGGCCATCCTGGCTGAGTGAGCAACTTGACTACCTTAGTCGGCACTATCACTTTCTTTCCCTGAGCAAACTCCTTGATTGCTACGAACAACAGCAACCGATTCCACCTAAATCAGTTGTCATTACATTTGATGATGGGTTCCGCGATAATTTCACCAACGCATATCCTATTCTTCAACGGTATCATGTTCCGGCGACAGTGTTTCTGGTGACTGGTTGTGTGTCAAGTGGCCACTTGCCTTGGCCTCAAAAGGTGGGTTACCTGTTTCAAAAAACGAAGGTTGAAACTCTTTGCCATGTGACGACCAATGAAAAGCCTGTGAAGCTGAGGTTACCCAAGGAACGGGACATGGCCAGAATGATTGTTAGGAATGTTCTTGGCCCTATGCCGCGCCTTGAGCGCGAGAGGAGTATTGAGGAGTTGTGCCAATTACTTCAGGTGGAAGTCCCGCTGAACCGTATGTTGACTTGGGATCAGGTCGAAACGATGCGAAGAGGAGGGATCGAGTTTGGGGCACATACCTTGTCGCACCCGTTAATGGCCCTGCAATCTCCAGAGGAAGCTCGAAGGGAGATGGAGGCCTCTCTTCACGACATTGAAAATCGGCTAGGAATTTCATGTCCCCCTTTTGTGTTCCCTGGTGGGTCATATACCTCTGACCTGGTGAAAATGGCCATTTCGGTAGGATTTCGATGTGTTATCCAATCTCGTCATAGCGTGCGACTCAATTCACTCGAAGTAAACGACCAGTTCTCTTTATCAAGGGTCGGACTTCCCAATGCCCCAGGAGTAATTTTAGAGGCGGAATTGGATGGACCCTTGCACGCACTGCGGGGGCTCTATCGGTCCTAGGTGGGATACTGTAGGAATCGTAGATGTTGCCAAGTTCGCGTAAATTTTTCCTTGCCTTGATCTTTCACGACATGAAAATTGAACAATTCTAAGAGGTTATCTCGTATGAAGAGTTTCCAGGCCCAAAAGTGGCGTAAAGCAGAACGGTTGATGGTGGGAATGGCCACCTTTATTCCTGGATTTAA
Organism: Nitrospiraceae bacterium; assembly: GCA_003523945.1. Lineage (GTDB taxonomy): Bacteria > Nitrospirota > Nitrospiria > Nitrospirales > UBA8639 > Nitrospira_E. The sequence continues at coordinate 5,534 of DOFS01000421.1, forward strand.
TCATGTTCTCGGAAAACTAAGAAGGACTGGCGGCACTGACTCAGCGAGATACTGTTATTCCGTTTGGTTGCGTCAGCTTGTTATGGCTCATAATAATGGATTACCCACTACCCCTAAAGTTGTTGCGGAATTAGGCCCTGGCGATTCTATTGGTATAGGATTGGCAGCCTTAATTGCAGGTGCCGAAAAATATTTCGCGTTTGATGTCGTGGAATTTGCTGCCGCAAAAAGGAATATTCAGATTTTTGATGACTTAGTTGCACTCTTTAAGCGACGGGAAGCAATTCCTAATGAAGATGAATTCCCTCGGGTCCAACCAAAATTAAAAGCATACCATTTTCCGCGCCAAATATTAACAAAGGAAAGGTTAAATGCCGCTCTGGAGCCTTCTCGGCTAAACCGTATAAGAAACTCAATATTAAACATTCATTTGAGGGACTCTTCTATCCGTTATATCGTGCCATGGTTTGACTCTTATATTCTAGGAGCCGACTCTGTAGATATGATTTATTCCCAAGCCGTTTTGGAGCATGTTGATAATCTTCCCCATACATATCAGGCAATGCATTCTTGGCTAAAACCTGAAGGCTTTATATCCCATGTGATTGATTTCAAATGTCATGGGACGGCGGTCGAATGGAATGGGCACTGGACGTATTCAGATTTCATCTGGAAGTTAATCAAAGGTCGGAGGACATATCTGCTTAATCGAGAGCCACACTCCACTCATATTAGGCTAATCAAAGAAGTGGGTTTTAAAATATTGTGCGATGAGATCGTTTATTCAAAGTCAGAAGTTAGGAAAGAGGATTTAGCGATTCGTTTTAGGAGCCTTGATAAGGAAGATTTGCTTACTAGTGGCGCTTTTATCCAGGCCATAAAATAAATAGGAAAGGAAAATTCGGAAGGTCTTAGATTTGTAAAATCATATCTGGAGGTTTCGTTAAATCGTGTGGAAACAGAGTGATGCGGCGGCCTCGGTTTTTTGTTGTTTCCCATCTTTAAATTTCTTCCCGCGATACACCTCGACCATCAGCTCCGGATGTTTGACGCGACGGAAGGTCTGTGCCGCCACCATGAGCATTTCCAAATCACCGCGGTCGCATTCGGCACCTTCTTAAATCGCTTGCCCGCATCGGTGCGGAGTCGGACGGCGGCAAAGGGTGACTCCACTAAATTCGTCATGCGCAGATGCTGCCGGTGCGGCTGTGCAAAACGATAGAAAGGTGGTCAGCCGGCCACAGATATATGGCCTCCCTATCCTCCAGTGACCTATACTGCCCCCCTTGAAAGTGAGACCACCCTTAAGACATACCCCACAACTTA
>DOFS01000624.1:0-52863 GCA_003523945.1 Nitrospiraceae bacterium
GTCCTCTGCAATATCAATAAAACTGAAGCACTTCTGTCGAAAAGATGTTTTCGACCGGCTTCAAAGCCAGAATGATCGAAACAAACCTGAATCAAGTAAAGGATTTAAGAAGAAGGAATAGAGTTTGTCGTAGATATGTTGATGGGAGGAGGATATTGACTGGCTGGGGCTCCAGGACGATTTTAGAACTTTTCGAGTGGAACGACCAGGGCCAGAGTTCTTTGCATTCTATGCAGCCTAATTTCTAGAGCAAATTTTTTGATCCCCAAAAGCCCTCTTTGTGAAATCCTTTTCGCTTCAATCAAAATGGCGAATTATTGTTCCTCAATGCCTTGGCTAAGTGAGCAGCTGACTCTTAATCAGCGAGCCGTAGGTTCAACCCCTACACGGCCCACCAATAAATCAACTACTTAGACCTCGTCTTTCGGTAGTGTCTCAGTTTGAATTATGCTTTTTGTAAAGTCCTCGTTTTTGGGGGACCTCGTTCCTAACCATTAAAGCAGTTGGAAGAAGATGATAAATTGCAGGATCTTGTTCTAACCGTCCATCATTGCTTTATGCATACAATGATGAACAGTAGCGCATTTAAGATAATTGAGAATTGTTTAGGAGTAGCATTTATACGTCAGCTTGCCTCCCCCCTCAGGCCGCCAATATTCCTAGGCGCATTTTACAGCAACTCAATTCCCCTGGTACTTCGCCGCCCACCTAATTTTTGCAGCATTTTCGGCAATATGCTTTCTTTCTTGTTTGCTTAACTTTTCGGCCCTGGCTATTCCGCCCTTTTGCCCAAGGGATTGAGCGGCTTTATCCTTGCCATCTTCGGGAATACATCCTCTTCTTCGCCAGTGGCAATCCTGGCAACTTTGATGGCATTGCCAATCACATCTCCTGGTCGTTTCTGTCCTTTTGGTCCTTTAGGCATAATCCTATTATGACATAGTTCCTAAAACCACATCCAGGAGATATCTAATGAATAAAAAAAATGTAGGCAAGCACATTAAGACTTATAAGGAATTTGAAATTAGGGCTGACTGGATGCCTGCTAAGCGGAGCGGGAAAGACAGAATGAGAATTGCCATAAATCCGCCACCTGGATGGAGGGCAGCTCAGGTGCTTAGCTATACCCATAAACTACATGTTCTTTTTGAAAAATGAAATAGGGGCTCATTTCAAACTGAGACACTACCAAAAATTGCTCTTATGAAATTGGTTGTGTAACATCTTCCCCAGAGTTGATTTCAGAATCAGAAAAATGCATGTCGGGAGTTCCATTTCGGGAAGATGCAGGTTCTTTCTGCCACCGACTTTCAGTTTTTTCTTTGTAAGCCGTTAGTAATTCTCTAGATTTTTGGGGATCATCAGGAATACGCCTCATATCTTTTACCTTGTGCCCAAATAAGAAGATTTTTCCTTTATTTTCCCCTCCTCGTTGATCAAACTGAACAAAATATCCATAGTATCTTTCCACCATCATGGGGATTTCCTGCGGTTTCTGATCTTGAATGATCGTAACCTGATATTTTTCTAGAAAAGGCCCGATATTAAATTCCTTTTTCCCATCTTTTGTTCCACTTTCCGGTTCACGAACAAATTTATAGGAACCTGCCATTAAGGTTGTACATTCTTCCGCTACAAACCATAGTTCCCGACCACAGAGATCCGTAGACTTTGACCGAATAATATTTCCTAATGGGGAAAGGGTCTCAGGATCATATCTCTGCACTTCCAAATTTGGCTTCCGACCATCGGAAATAGTTATTTCAACCAAGGCCATGTTTTCCAGTTTGGCCTCATTGGTAATATGGTCGGAATCACCGTCCTTATATGCCAGACTACACCATAGGCCCGTAATGTCTTGCATGTTCATACATGTTTGACCCGCTGACCAAACCGACATAGTGTCCTGTTTAAGAGTTTGCCAATAATGATCAAAAAGGTGAAAAACTTCTGGATCTTTGCTGCTATAAACAATTCCTGCCTTATCGGACGGATGAAATCCCCATCCGAATAAAACTTCGGAGACACCTTTTCCCTCTCGATCAATAAGACAAAAATTTACTATGGGGTATGATGTTTTTAGACAGCAGGCTTCATATGTCGGGAAATTACGCTGCAACCTAGCCACAAGCGCCCTTAATTTGAAATCATCTGAAGCAAGGCTTTCTTCCGAAAATATATCAATCCACGATTTCCCCCGATCAATTACAGATCGAACAATTTCTTCGCGTTTGTCCAACGGAAGCATAGAGGTGTATCGTCGAAATTCACCTTCCTCGTCAGAAAGGCGAAAGACAACAAACGTATTTCTAACGCGTTCCGCACCTTCAACCCGACTTTTAAATCCTTCAGCAACACCGGTGACATTCCCCAAATAAACACATTCCGCCTGATCCTCCACCGTTTTGCATAGTCTGGTAATTTCGGCTTGAAGGTCATTAGTCAATCCAAGGCTAAGAAAAAAGATCGTGAGCAACCCCCCAATAAGTGCAAAAAGAGTGGAGGCTTGTGCCCTATAAACTTCTCCAAAAATTGGATAAAGAGCAAACCCAATCGTGCCAAGAATGGTTAATGATATAGAAACTATTACCATTTGTTTGGATTCTCTTCGTTTTTTTTCGAGGAGAGTGAGTACGGGATAAGACGTTCGGTTAACCATGATCCACCTCCCAGATTAAGTTGACGAAATAAGTAATTTCGCTTAAATATGTTAGTATTCAGGAAATTCCTCCGTAATGGAAAGCTCAAGAAGGGGAACTCCGCCTATCCTCTAGTTGGTTATTCAGTAGGCTTTGGAATTGGAACTCAGCAAACTGAATATTTTTTTTCTAGTCGTGAAGGACGTTCTTCCTCCCTCCACGGGAACACCAACTCCTCCAACCATAAGGTTATCAACCCGGTTGCTCGTGTCGGTTGTAGTGGCTAAATCGAGGTGCACAGAGATGTTAGGATCGGGGGCATTGGGAATTGCTGCCGACACGGCACCGGCACTCGCATCGTCAATGATGAGAAGTTTCCCAACTGGGACCGTATAAATTGGAGTAAAGCTAGCACAGACTCGGTTGAGAAACGTCGTCGCTGAATTTCCGACCGATACAGGCACCACTCCCAATTTGTCGGTGTACCCAGTCAATGTGGCGAGAAATATAAATGCAGAGATGAGGGACGAGGATTTTCCCCAATTGAACCTATTCATGCAAATGCTCCACTTGGGGTAAAAGCGACGAAGAATTCCACCATGTTTTTCTAATAATATCAAGTCAAGTATCAGACCAACCGACGCTCCATCATGAACGACTTTGAACTCACGGGAATGACGCTTGGCTCTAGCACATACCAAAGTAGCCGTAGGCATCAAAAGATATAGATGGGGTGTCACTCGTTAGGCTGAAGACAGAGTGCACTATCATTACGTGGATTGTTCACGATCTTACTCACCGGATACGCTTCCATCTCCTCGGCATTATATGGACCCAAGAGCCCACTGAGGTAGACCGTGTTATTCAGGCCAGGGTTGAGCCAGCTTGCATAGGACTGTTCCGAGAGAATCACGGGCATGCGATTATGGATGGGTTCCATCAGGGCATTGGGGTCAGTGGTGATCAAGGCACACGTCTCTAAAACCGGGTCCTGTTTCTCCCACCGTTCCCACAAGCCGGCGAACGCAAAGAGGCGTTGGTCTTTGAAGCGGATGTAATAGGGTTGTTTGGTTTTGCCTTCTCGCTTCCATTCATAAAACCCATCGGCCAGCACCAGACAGCGTTGCTGTTTGAAGGCTTTGCGGAATGAAGGCTTCTCGGCCACCGTCTCCCCACGGGCATTGATTAGCTTATTGCCGATGCCGGGATCTTTGGCCCAGGACGGAACCAGTCCCCATTTCAGTTCCACACATTCCCGTTCATTGGATTCCGGGTTGGTCCATACGCAGGCGACGAGTTGGGAAGGGGCAATGTTGTAACGGGGGGATAATGGCGGGAGGACCTTCAGCCCCAAGAGTTCCGCCAAGTGCTGTAGGTCTTCTTTGCGAGTGAAACGACCGCACATAATTTTATCGGATGCAGCCTAAAACCTCACCCTACAAAATTGTCTGAATAAAGGGAAGCTGGTGAAAGTGAGGGGGTACCAAACGAAAAAGGCCAGGTGTGACCCTAGCCTTCCCCGCAGGTGAGAAACGTAACAACGGGAGGTTCCCGTTATCCCTGAGTCAATCAAATTCGACGGCTGGTGCCTATCCCTCTGAAGGGGAAGGGTGGGCTGCAAACAACAAAGCCCGACCCCTTGAGGAGTCAGGCTATATAAGGGGATATGGTGTTGTCAGACCTATGTTTTTCAAACTTCACGTCTGCAAAAACTATCTTCAATTCCCTTTCACCCACCACTAGCTATTATTAACAAAATTTGCCAAGGTTGTTTTCATCAGACAGTCTTCTCCCACTGGTCATCGGAAAACTCCATGCCTTTGGTATGGCTTCAAAGAACGCTCCTTCTCCTGGGTCCCGTTTGGGGCGGGTGTGCCGACTCGATAGACGCCCCTCACGGCTATCCCAAACCAGAGCAGGGGAGCCACGAAGGGGGTCCTACTCGTCCAGTCCCAAATGTTCAGGAACGGCGGCTGCTCGATTCCCTTTCTACAATCGGGCATTACGGAGGGAAGCGGTTCCCAAAGCAATCCTTAGGCGCGAAGCGTCCTCCCTCTCTTAGGAACTTGTGATCCATGTCCTCAACATCGGGGCTGGCAGTTGCCACTTTGTCCAATGTCCCAATTCTCACCGTTTCCTTGTCGTGGATTGTGGATCGAGTGGGGAATCATACGATGATTTAAGTGGGAACCAAAATAGCCGACTATGCCCAAGCTCATGACCTGTTCTCCAACCCCGAGACGGAGATCCTGATTGCGGTGAGCCACCCTAACCAAGACCATACTAATAAAATTCCCACCCTCTTTGAAGGCAATGCTGTCCAGTCTATTTGCCTGGGAGGCCTGTATGACGAATATACCGGCCCCATTGGTGGGTTTTTAGATCAGTCGGATCAGGCTGGTGTCCCCATCCACCATGGCTGGCCCCCTAATTTTAACATCCGTGGCCATCCAATTGAAGGTCTTCAGTGTGGAGCAGCCAATACCTACATCCTGGCCGTGAATAAAGAAGGCCCACGCAAGGCACAGAACATGGTTCTCCTGCTGGACAATGGGGGTTTTCCAGGCATCCTTGCGGGGGCTGCTCAGCAGGAAACCGAAGAACCCGCCTCTCAACCATATGGGGCGTTGATGGAGGACAACACTGTCTTAATCGCTTCTCATCATGGCGCGGATACCCATGGCAGTAACCATGACGGCTGGATTGCCGCCATCAAGCCTCAGATCGTGGTGTTTAGTGCAGGCAACCGTTATGGCCATCCCCGACAAGAAGCGGTGGAGCGGTATCAGGTGGCCCAAACTTCCAACGTGGCCCTGCATCATATTCGCTGTGGCGAAAGTAACACGGAGTACTCAGAACACTTACCGACGCAAAAGCCGGTGTATGTGACGAAGGAAAATGGGGCGATCGTGATCCGAACCAATGGTCAGAACTGGCAGGTGGAATGTTCTTTGGAGGTTGGTTTTTATTAGAGTAAGTCTATACTCCCTTAACGCTCTCGTAGGTATGGTCAACTTAACAAAATTGGTCACAAAAGGGGGGAAATATGTTGTCTCATGCATTTCCTGTTTTTCAGGTTTTGTCTGCGCTCATATTGCTTGCCTCAAGTGTGTGCGTCGCGGAGGAACTCACACCCAGTCAGCCTGCGAAATTGGCACTGCTCATCGGCATTGATAAGTACAAGTCACCCGATATCAGACGACTTAGCGGTGCGGTCAACGATATCCGCTTGATGCGCGAAGTTTTGATCGGGAAGTTTGGCATGCCCCCCGAAAACATAAACTCACTGGAGAACGAGCAAGCGACCCACCAGGCCATTATTGACGCGATTAGGAACCATCTTGTTGCCAAAGCGAAAAAGGGCGACGTTGTGGTCTTGCATTTCAGCGGGCATGGATCACAAATGAAAGACATTTCTGGTGATGAAGTGGATCAGTTGGATGAGACGTTGGTTGCCTATGACAGCCGCACGCCAGGGGTGTTCGATATCAGCGACGATGAGATCAATGGATTGCTGTTGCAACTCACGGAGAAGACCAAGAACGTCACCTTTATCTTTGATAGCTGCCATTCCGGTGCGGCCTCGCGTGGGGGGAATACTGTTCGAGAAATCGAGGCCGATAGACGCACTCCCCTTCCTCCTGAGGATTTCGCAGTCAGTGTGCGAGGAGGAGAAGGTGATGCGGATTTTCGGCCCAACAATTCGGATTACGTGCTGATCTCTGGTTCGCTAGCAAAAGAGCTCTCCAACGAGACAGATTTCGAGGGAAGGCGGCACGGCGTGCTGACTTGGTTTCTTGCGTTGGCCCTGAAGGCAGCGCCAGACCGATCGACCTACCGTGATGTAATGGACCAGGTAAAATCCGAAGTCAGCACTCGCTTTCCTTCCCAAACCCCACAGATCGAGGGACCAGGACAAGATCTGGTTGTCTTTGGAGTGGATAAGCTCAATACCAAACCATATGTCTTAGTGGAGCCCGCCGGAGGTAATAGGACACGAGTAGAGGCGGGGAAGGTTTTTGGCTTGGGCAAAGAATCCACCATGAAAGTCTACCCTCCCAGGACCACAGATTTTGAGAGCACCAAGTCCGCGGCCACATTACGGATAACGAGGGTCTCCGACTTTGAGGCAGAAGGTGAGATTAGCAACGGTGGGTCGATCCAGCCCCATTCTCGAGCGTTACTAGAGGCGGTTTCTTTTGGAGATACGTCGATACCGGTTTTCGTTCAGAAGAGGTCTGGGCCACTATCAGAGGTGAAAGCAACCCTGGCTCAAATGCAGGCCATCACGTTGGTTGACGATGAAGCAGGGGCTCGCTTGCTGGTAAAGGAACAGGACGGCAATCTCTTGGTGCAAAGCGGGGACCTTCAGGTATTGGTGTCGCCGGTGCGAGTGAGTGAAACTGATGCGGTAGGGCACGTGATAGACCAGATCAAGGATCTCGTGCATTGGCTGGTCGTCTTGGCGTTGAATAATCCAAGTTCTGGCATAAAAGTGGGCTTCTCGGTATGGCGTGCCACCGATCCTCCCGGGACACCAAGTCCTGTCGCTGTCGCGTCTGGCACAGAATTGATTTACAGAGTGGAGAACAGGCACAGCCAACCTCTATATATCTACGTTCTGGATGTTTCAAGCGATGGCAGTGTAACTACTCTTTATCCGGGAGGAGACCAGCAACAGCTGCTGAGTGGAAAAGAGTTAGAACGCCACCTTAGGATGTCGGTGCCGTCCGGACAAGTCGGGGTGACCGATGTATTGAAAATTATTGCGACTCTGAAGCCGATTGACCCTTCGCTGTTTCCACAAGGCCCGATCCGGTCCGCCTCGAAGGCGACAGCCAAAGCCACGTCGGATCCGCTGGCGCGGTTTCTTGCTTCTGCTTTGCGTGGGGCGAGAACAGCTGCGGATGTGACTGTGGAATCAGACACCTGGGTCACGCTTCAGAAACCAATACAAATTCGGCAAGAAGGGGCGAAACTGTCATCTTTCGCCCTTCATTTTGATGGACCAAAAAGCGTTCAAGATATCAGAGTCAGACTTTCGGATAACCCAGCCCTGTGTTCTCGCGAGGACAAACCTGCAAGAGGGGATTGTGAACAATTGGCCTCCATCACTAATGACGGGACGGTTCTCGAATGGTTGCAACGTAGTGCGAGCCGGGAGACTGACCAGACGGTTTCGGTTGGACTGGCATTTGATGAGGCGTATCGCATCCAGGATCAAACAGGCGCAATACGTGTAGAGCCCCAGCTTGAGATCCAAGCCCTCGGAGTAAAAACCGAACAGGGAATCGACAAGCGCGATATTACAGGCGATGACAGACACGATCCAGCCGCCGCGGCTGACGATCAATGGAGTCTTAAACAGATTTTGGTGCTTGAGGCATGGACGAAGATCCGCCATCGTTTCGATGTGGCAGAGGGGAAGGAGGCGGACGGCGTCATCATCGCACATCCTGACACGGGATATCGACATCACCCCGAAACATGGTCTGAGGCCGAAGGAAAGCGACCGATCGATGCAGGCAAGGGGAGAAACTATTACGAAGGTGGGACCGACGCATTGGACCCACTGTTAAGTGACCGTCTGTTGGACAATCCAGGGCACGGCACTGCAAGCGGGAGTGTGATCGTCAGCCCCCCTGGCTGCCAGTTACTTCATGCATCGGGGTGCGTGAATGGCATTGCACGTGGTGCTCAACTAATCCCGCTACGGGTGCACAGAACCGTCAGTCAGTTCAACACTCGGAATCTCTCACAGGCCATCCAAGATGTCGCCGATGGCAATATTGCTGGAAACCCACGACTGATCGCGATCGCGATGGGTGGGCCTCCAACGTTCACCATGTGGAAAGCTGTTAAGACGGCAGAGAAGAATGGTGTGTTGATCGTCGCGGCTGCAGGGAACTATGTTGGCACAGTGGTCTGGCCGGCCCGGTTCCACTCATCAATTGCGGTTGCGGCTGGCAACGTTCGTTGCCAGCCTTGGACAAACTCTTCACACGGGTCTGCTGTAGACATTATGGCCCCCGGAGAATCGGTATGGCGCGCCACCTTCAATGAACAACACGAAGACATGAACGGGATGGGCAAAGGCACCACCTTTGCCTCTGGCAATGTGGCCGGTGCTGCAGCGCTATGGTTGTCTTGGCATCGCGACGACCCGTCCTTGCGCATGATCTCGGAGCAGGGTTTGCTAACCCGGGCATTCCGTGCAGCACTTCGTTCGAGCGCATGGCGGCCATCTAGTAGTGTAAGTGCAAACCCTCCTGGTACATACTGCCATTCGTCAGCTTGGGATACCGACTATGGGGCAGGGATTCTAAACGTCGCGGGCCTTCTCGATGTGCCACTTAGTGGGTCACAGCCGCGAGCCGCGTTGTCCGTTTCGGAGGAGACGGTACCACTGTTTGCATCTCTATATCCGGAAGGCACGGAGCCGGAACGCATTCGCTCTGATTATCTCTCACTGTTCCCAGCCGCTCGAAGTGCAGGCATAGAGAAGTTTGGAAGTTTTGAAACCGAAATTCTGTACCACTACACCGTAAATGAAGATTTGCGGCGAAAAATGGACGCTCTTGCTGGTGGTCAGCGGGGGGAGGAGCCCGCTGAATCGGTTCGTCAGGCGCTGTTCCGTCAGGATCTATCGGGTCGCCTCAGGCAAGCACTTCTCCAGTAAATCATTCAATAGAGGTGAGCTAAAGTGGGGTGCTAGGTATGATCCAATCAAACCAGAACAGATTCGAGGGCGGCGGTGCACTGAGGCGTTGCGCATGCTGCTTCATAGGAACGGCCGTTAGACGTATCGGATTTTCACTTACCCTGCTTATGTGTCTCGCAGGGACGAAATCGACATTGGCGTGTGATGACGTTTCATTTCGCGAGTTTGAGCGTGCGATCGAATGGCATAATGAGCACATCTACAGACTGACCACGAAATTCACAGACATCTGGTTTCCTCAGGGTCCTATCCACAATGAAGTCCCAAAATCGTTAAACCTAAAGAAAGTGAGACAGAATCTGGCCGCGCTTGGAGAGAGAAAGACCGCGGTCTTATTCTATTGGATCAAAGACGGCAGATTGTTCGTCTGGCTCAGCACCTATCACCTACCGCGGGAAAATCATATGTGCCGAACCGAAGGTGATCCAAAACGCAGATTGGGAAACGCTGGAGCCAAGTCGCTGGAGCTCCCTTGGAGTTCGTGGGGCCAAACATCCGCGAACCGCCACGCCCCTTCCTAGCGGTGAACAACTTGGCGGTGAACAGGCTCAGACATGGAAAGTTGTCCTGCAGCGCTTGTCTGACATTCTTTTGCTGGCTGCGGTAGTGGAGGAGTTCAAATCATCACAAATCGAAACATTGGTGGTCGTACCGATTACCGTTAAGGAGCCCCATATCGATGTCCGGCGTGTTCGTGCAGTATTGTTCATTGGTGTCGCACCGTTCGCGGCTATTCCTGTTGGCGGAAAAGACCTGATCAACAGGATATCAGTCATTATGTCCCCAGGCTTCTTTTCGTTCGCAGGAGCCCCTGAACTCGTCCGTGAGAAGTATGCCAACAGGATTGACTGACAAGGAGCTGAACCTGGGGCGCGGGCACTGGCAGAGTGTGCTGGTGGGCCTTGCCCTCCTGCTGACTGGCTTGTTCTGGGCGCGGACGTTCAGGCGAAGGACCATGAAGGGAATGTTTAAAAAAGTCACCAGTGGCGTTCTCGCCATTTTCCCGTGCTCACGTACTCTTGAGTACCCTCTGCGCGTCAAAATGGGTGCGGCCTTGCTGGACGGACTTTTTGAACATTTCCTCTCACTGCCGCTGATTATCGGGCCTGGACCATTTACAGGTTACTGTTATGAAATATTCAACAGGCCCATGACGGCCGGATGCTGGTGGATCTGTGCATATTGGTCGGAGGTGACCACCCTGCTGGAAAACGCCGCAGCCCAGTCATATCCCAAACCCACGGCCCCGTAAGGTGGCGGGATGACGCAGGGGCATAATCAAAGGAGGGCAGAATGAGGACTTGGCGATTGTATGGGCTAGTGGTGGGCATGGTCTTGGTGCTAGCCGTGCCGGCATGGGCACTGAGCTCGGAGGCAGCCCTGGAGGCGTTGGCCCAGCGCCGAATCGCGGCAGCCCCACCCTACCATGAGGTTGCGGATTGGGGACCCTTGGCCATCGTTGTTCCTCTAGATTCGGGCGATGCTTCTCGGCTGAACCCGAAAAGTCCAGGGGAGACCCATGCTGTCATACGTCAACAGTTATATGACGATGCCAGAATCATCGAATGGTCACGGCTTTACCTGGCCGGTAACCGTGATGACGTGCTCCGGCTGGTTGAGGCCGACCTGCGATCCGCATCGCCGCATCCTTTTTCTCCCCAGGTGTGGGTCGGTGTGCACAATCAGGCGGGGCGCTTAGAAGAAATATGGAAAGCTTTCCAGGATGATACCGTGCGAAATCCATTGGGCCTGTTGCCGAGCCTAACGATTCTTGAGAAAAACCGGCAGTACGCACAAATGCTGCAGGAGGTCCCACCGGCACGTGCCCAGGACATCACAGATCCTTTCGTCCTCTGGTTAGTGGCACACGCCGCCGTGCAGGAGCATCGGACGCAGGATCAGCTTGCCTATTTTCAACTTCTTGCCGCCCGATTTCCACACTGGTTTCAAACAGCCTGGATTATGGATGATGTTGACAGTGAAATAACTCGGAAAAAACTGGCGGCGTTGCGCCAGCAAGAAAGTCTATTGACGGATGGTCTTCTGGGTAACTGGCTTGAGGTAGAACTACGATGGAGGCCAAGGGATGAGCAGACTAAAGTTCAAGCCGTTAAAGACTGGCTGGCGATGTATCCGCGGGATTCTCGCGCATTCCGAAAGCTGGCTATGTTAGAAGCCAGATTGGGCCGTCTGGGTCGTGCTGCTCAGGCTGACAGGACCGGCGTGGAGGTCTTTCCATTCTATGGCACAGAACCTTTCAGGGCAGCCGTCCGCCTTTGCGACCTTGAGCGGTGGACTGAGGCCGAATCCTGGGTCAAGACAGTCACGGCGAGTTGGGCGATCTCCCCCTCGCAGGAGGCGAATCTGTTCGATCAGATGTGGGCAGACGTGCTCCTTGATGCCGGAGAAAAGGGAAAAGCTCGTGAGCATCTCTTCCAGGCCCTCGGGCGTCGGCCTGATGCCGCAGAATTGCTTTCGCGGATGGCGAGACTGGAATTGACGAGCAGCCGCCCGGCGCATGCGGTTGCTCTGGCCGAAAAGTCTGCCACGATTAATCCGGTAAGCTCTGGACCGCGTCTCACCTGGATAGAAGCTCTTGAAGAATCAGGGCAGCTGGGTCGTGGGTGGGAGATGCTGGAAGAATGGCGAGGTCGGGGGCTGCTGGCCGCTCCTGATTACTACATGCGCGGATCAAGCCTCCTTCAAAAGCTGGAGCGCACCGAGGACCGGCTGAGTTTGTTAACCCGGGGATGCCAAGCCTATCCGGAATGGCTCTGGGTCCGGCAGGAATTGGGAGGAGCTCTGTACGATGCTGGCCGGAAACCTGAGGCGATCGCCGTGCTTCAGGAATCGTTGAAAATCGAAGTTCATGCATGGACTATACACAAACTCATTGCATGGCAGCAGGAAGTTGGGGGTGATTCGGCAGTAGACGCGAAACTTCGCCGTTTTCAGGAGACGTATCCGTGGGACAAGGCGGTCTGGGAGGAGAGTGTGGATTGGCAGAAGCGGAAAGGAGGATCGTCGGAGGTTGAACAGGTCTGGGAGCGCGCGATTGCGGCCAACCCTGGGCGTGACTGGCCATTAAACAAATACGTCAACTATCTGGTGTCCCAAAAACGATGGTCTGATGCCATCAACCTGGGAGAGCGGGCGAAGGTCTTGTTAGCGGGCAGTGCACCGAGTGAGAGGGCGATGGCAAATTTTATGGGCCCCTATACTGTGGCCGCTTGGTCTCAGGAAGAGGCTGTTCCAGAGCCCGTTCTCCAAGGTGCGCTCATCGTGCTCGACCGGTTTAGAGAACAAGACGGAACCCACCAGGCCTATCATCTGGTGAAAGCAAGGATTCTGAAAGCCCTTGGCCGGGAGACGGAAGCAGCGGGGGAGGTTTTGGCAACCAGTCAAAGGGGTCTCGATGAGCCTACTCTCTCCCTAGCGTTATTCCAGGAATTTCCTGAAATCTTGACGTTTCCGGAAGCGGCGAGGATTGGCGTGCGGGTGGTGGAGCGTGATCCTTTCGATCCCAAGAGATTGGCAACCCTCGCGTCCCTGCATATCAAGTATGGTGGAAGTGCGATTGTGGGACTTCATCTCATCGAACTGATCAAAGTGAGACAGCCTCGGGGATATACCGAAGAAGTTCGGAAGACCGAAGGGATGGCCTATGGCCAACTTGGTGATGCTCGGAGATATTTTGAAAGCAACTATGTCGGGATTTCTGCGTTAGGCAACAGTGACCGTTATGTGGGCTGGTACGATAGGGCCAGAAAGCAAGTCCAAGAGGATAAGGGGACGAGGGTTCGTCTGGATGGAAAGACCACGAAAGCCACCATATTGTCGCCAACCGGGGAGGTGATCGAACGGGAAGATCACCCTGTGACGGGGAGGCCATTATTGATCCAAAAAGGGCTCGTCTTCGTCCGCGCGGAATATGATGCGAAGGGGGAAGATCTCCTTCGCCTTTGGAGCTCTTCGGGTAGCGAGGTTGTACTGACTTATGATGCCAGGCATAGAATCGAAACGATCCGCTCCAGCGACGGGCAAGAGCTGCAGATCGCCTATGACCCTCGGTTCAATAAGCCGAGCCGTTTGACTGTTCCAGGGACAGGTGAGATGGTCGTAAGCTACGATGACAACGGCTCACTTAAAGGAACCGAGTCAGCAGCAGGCATTGTCGTGGCCGCCCGTGTTGCAGAAATGATGACACGCCTGATGTCGCTGCAGGAGGCGTTTACGAACAATAGGGTAGATGTCTTCGGGCAGGTTCCTCGCCTACCTCACCAGGATGTCGAACTGGATGCCCTAAGAGCCGTACAACGCGAGGCCCTCGGGTGTGAGGAAACATGTCCGGCCTTGACCTCCCTTCCGAGGGAACAATTCTCCTCAGCGGTCGATGCAACCCTCGCAGTCGCGCGTCATCTCGTGCACCATGTGCAGAATGATCAGGACTATGCAGATGATGCACGTCACCTGCTGGAAGAACTTGCGGAATCGACGCTGAATACGGATCAGGGTTCTGATCTCCAGCTTGCAGGCGCGGAAAGTGTGACTCTGTGGCAGGTTCTTTTGCAAAAGATCAAGCCACAGGGCCTGAGCCGGGAGGATTTTTTTCGCTGGAAAGAAATGCGGCAGCTACTGGACGCGAAAGTGCACGCCACCAAGCCAGGGGATTTGTCCCTCTGGTGGCAGCGTGTGCAGGCGGTCTCATTTTCCCTGTTGCCTCCCGCGCAATGGCTCCCGCGTTCAGATTGGCGGAATTCAGGATTTTGGCTTCGCTATGCACGACCCGAGTTACTTCCAAAATTGCGGCATGATGCGGAGTTGCGGACCATTCTCCTGCGGAGAAACGGCGATCTGGTGCTCGCCAGCAGTGCGGGGCTGAGTGTCTTGAGGCGAGGGTACTGGGAATGGTTCGGGTTTGATGAGACGCGTGGCCGGTGGAGTGCGGCGATTGGAGCGGACGAGATTGGCCCCGCGTCAGATGTGTTGGCATTGAGTGAAACCGAGGATGGCGCCCTCTGGCTTGGGACGGCTTCGGGACTCATTCGTCTGACAGGGACGTATGATGGGGCGGTGCAACGCTGGCGAACCGATGACAGTGGCCTGCCGAGTTCTCTTGTCCGGCATATGGTTGGTATAGGTGAGGCCGTGCTGATTGGGACCAGCAAAGGTCTACGCCTGGTGACAATACGAGGGGTGGAAACGCCCTATGCCGACTTGGCAGGCGAAGCGATTGTATTTCTCCGGGGGGATGAGTTGCTAGATCCTGGTGCGCCGATCCCTGTGTTGATCGGCACGCAAGGCGGACTCTATGTCGTTAGGGATAACAAATTGCAAAAAGTGGTGGTCGGTGAGATCGAGGACGCAGTCTGGGACCCAGCCCTTGAAAGTCCGGTAGTGTTAAAGAGTGGCAAGCTCTATGCGGTCACAATGCACACCGAGGGAGTCGGCGCCGACCTGGACGTTCTCCCTGGCCAGGGAGATCTTGTCGTTGAGAAAGCGATTTATGGGCTTCGGGTCTTCCCTGTGGAAGAGGGAAGCTTCGGCGTAGCGGCGCTGACTGATCAAGGCGTGAGTATCTTCCACGATTGGCATTTTGAACATCTGGATCTCCCTCTGGGGGAACAGCGATTGGGGATTCGCCTTGGGCCTCGTCACATGACGTCTCGCCATGGAAGAACCGCCTTCGTGACCATGGAAGGCGTCTATGTATTTGAACGGGGCCGTACGATTGCCGATACCGACGGGAGGGTGTACGACCTGCTGACCCAGCCAGAGCAGGGGAGGACCTTCGTGGCCAGGGGAGAGATGGGGTTGTATGTGGTCGATCAGGATCACATTGAGGATGGTCCTCGCTTATTTAAGAACATTGAGGTCACTCATTTGTGGCGGGATCGAGAAGGCCACCTGCTGGCCAATGACGGGCTCACCATTTTGCGGTTTGACAAAGGAACCGGGGAAGTCCGAACGTTGTTTCGTGCCCATCCCACGACACCGGAGGGATTTCCCACCATGCCTGCCGAGGTGACCAGTCTCCTGGTAGGTTCCGATGGAATCGTGTGGGTCACGGCAGGGCCGTCTGTTTTTCGGTGGAAAGACGGTGCGGGAGAAAGCGGGACCGTCGAAGAATTCTCGATGTTCAAGGACCGGACCGCCTTTCCGGCCTTTAGCGATATGCTATCGCGCGTCGTGGAAACGCATGATGGCCGTATCTGGGTCGTGGCCTCGTCCGAGAACCATCGTTTGTATGGCAACATCCGTCTCACTGGTGGTCTTCTGGAATGGACGGGAGCGGGATTTCGCATTTTAAAAGGATCCAAGGATCCCATGAGGTGGTTCATCACGGGATACACGACACTCGACAAGGACAGCGGGATTGTCGGCACTACTCAAGGGTTTGCCCGGCATCGTGGAGATGAATACCAAGGTTTTCGATCGTTGAAAGATGCCTCCTATCTTCGCCTGTCAGAACGGACGCCACTACTCTGGCTTGGGCGGCGTGGGGCCAAGCTGGGAAATGATGCCTGGCTCTTTGGTGCCGCCGGAGGGGTGCTGTTGTACAAGGGCGGTCAGTGGCTGTATCCAGAACGACTCAATCAAATGCTTCCAGACGACCAAACCCTCGGCCAGTATGGCGGACGGACGGTTCATGCGGTGGAGACCGATGCCAAGGCCCACATCTTTGTGGGAACGGATCGTGGTCTTCTGATTTACGATTCCCAGGGGAGCCCCGCCCAATTTCTTTTAGAGAACCGATTCGAGGCCGAAGCGTTCTCGGCGCAGGACTCGATTCGGCTGCGTGAGGAAGCGACTATTCTGCTGAGCCAACTGAAGCCGGAGACCGCAGCCGGAAAGGTTGTGGCACAAGTGACAGGCCTGGCCGAACAGATTGAGCGATTGGAGCATGCCGTTGCCTCCGATTCTCAGTTGATCCCCGTGATTCAGAAGGACGGGCGGCTGGAGAAAGGGCCCGGTGAGTCGGTACGGCAGGGACAACCCGCGCAGCCCATGATGACTTCGTCAAGAGAGGGACAGCTATCTGAGCTGCGCGAGTCCCGTCGGAAATATGGAGCACTGCTGGCCAGACTGGAAAGTGAAAATCGCAGTTTACACCAGATGCTAGACCTGAAACCCATTGACTTGTCTGCTCTTCGTGCCCGACTCAAGATTGATCAGGTCATCGTCCAGTATCTTCCCAGCAAAATGAAATTGTATATCCATGTGGTTACCCGAGAGGGCGGACAAGTCCGTGAAGTTAACGTCACAGAGGATACACTGTCCCAGTTGGCCACTGAAGCCTGGTCAGCGCTTAGTAGGGCGAAGGCGGCAGCAGCCGGACGAAGAGCCGAACCCTTGGATTCACTTCCTAACATGGATTCCGGAGTCTCACTCACCCCGTACCTAGCCCAGCTTTATGATTACTTGTTGCGTCCAATCGAGCGAGAGCTGGCCGGGAAGACGGTGTTTATCGTTCCGGTGGGGAAACTCTTTTACGTTCCCTTCAGTGCGCTGGTACGAAACACGGGACCGACTGTGGAATATGCTGTCGAACGCTTCACGCTCGGGTATCTGACGACGCTTTCGATGTTCTCCCTGATGGCGGACCACCAGCCTTCTCTTTCCCGTGACCACCTGGTATTCGGCGATCCGGACGGCACGTTATCCGGAGCCCGTAAAGAAGCCGAAGTCGTTGGCCAACTTCTTGGTGGGGACGTGGGTACCCGGATCGGGCAAGATGCGTCCTACGTCACGCTCATGCGATATGCGGAAAAGGTCCGGGTCGTGCATCTTGCCACCCATGGCGAGCTGGATTGGGAGCACCCGGAACGAAGCGCCCTCCTCCTGGCCGACAATTATCGGCTTGGAATCGATGACATTATGACCATGGATTTGAAGCAAACCGATCTGGTGGTGCTTTCTGCCTGTGAAAGTGGCGTCGGGGCCAACGGGCTTGAGTTTGCGACTATGGCCAGGGCCTTCTTTACGGCTCACGCTCCCACCGTGGTGGCGACGTTATGGCGCGTGCCGGATGAGCCGAGCAGAAGGCTGATGGTGGATTTTTATCAGGCGTGGGTGAATGGGGATGGGCCTGTGGTGGCTCTGGCCAAGGCGCAACGACAGATGCTGAAGCGTTCAGGTCCCGATCGTCAGCCGCATGCATGGGCCGGATTTCTCCCGTTTGGTGGACTGTGATGAAACCAATGCTGTTTTTGTCTATAGCACAGTCACGAGGATTGTGCACTGGAGGCGAGCGGCTGTCATGGGCTAAGTTTCTTCCTTTGGGTAGGTTATGAGATGGGTCCTTATCATGACTTATTTAGGGGAATGTCCTTCCCTCCATCGGGAGGCATCAGCGGAGCTGCCCTACGCGTTTAGCGTGCGAATGGTGAAGGCGCCTCCACTTCAATCCGACTCACGTCCTGTTAGGGCTATGGGAGGGAGATAGGAAATTGTTAGGTAAGTTAATAATGGTCCAACATCGAGAGCCAAAAGAGTAACCCATTCCGCACCAATCGTTCGGTTTGGCTGTAGGGACAAGATTTCCCACCAATTGATTTTTATAAAACCATCCCCCTTTTATCATGTCCAGGAACTACCGTTTTTGAAAGGCGTGATAGCTGGATTTCCTCGCAGATTTGCCAACAAATAATTTAGGGGAGAACCATTATAGTGCCAAGCCATCATTTCCTCCTAAGCGGTTTCAGAACAAAAAGGACCGGTTAAGGTGATGAGTCCTTTTTTATGGACTGCAATAACTCTGACAAAAAAATGACCGTCCTTTTTTATCATGTGTAAAAACTCCGTTCCCTTATGATTTTTTGTATTGAAATTTTCACTTTTTCCAGCCCTATTCCTCAAAAAACATGCCCCTTTCGATACGTTATTTCAAAAACCCAAGCACCCTTCTTCTTTCACCATTCCTTGATGATACTTGACGCGATCGGGATTCGGACCTGAGAGTGGTAACGGGAGCACGTAATTGATTTGATCGACGGTGCCTTGCGGGTCTTTGCCGGCCAACACCAACCCGACTCCCACCGTCAGGTAGGTGACGAGCCGGAGGGTAGCCATCGCCATAGTGAACGGCAGGGCGAGCATGTCGGCGGTGGCCTTCAGGGGAGTCAGCGTTTGCGCGTCTTCAGTCAGGTCATCACAACCATCTTCCAAAAGAACCAATCCCTCGACAGGGAGCGAGTATGGGGTCAGATTGCCTGTTCCACAGGCCGTGATACCCATGAAGAGCAAGGCCATACAATGGGCTTTACCAAAAGAAAAGAATGTCCTCTTTTTTATCATGTCTAACAATTATGGAAATAAAGAGCTTGAAAAGATGCCATCTATTCTCTTTGAAGCCAAGATTATTCTGGTTAGAATTGGAAAAAGCATTAATTGAAAATGCGTATGACCCCAATGGCGGACGTTATGAAAAACTATAGTCTTTTTCATGGGGACCACCAACTTGGCTTAAAGTTGGACTTCCCCTTTTTATCATGTCCAGAAATTCTTCCGTAAAGGTCAGGTCCCGTTCTCTGAGGAGTAACAGAAGAAAAAGAAATTCTTCAATAGGTGTGCCCTTTTTATAGACTGCAGAAACTGGTCTTCCCCTGATTTTGCGGACACATCTAAAAAGAGCCCCAATAGGCGAGGAGGTGTGTCATGGCAACACAGCGAAGGAGATTTTCCCAAGAATTTAAACAGGAGGCGATGCAGATGGCGAAGGGGGCTGATCTGTCCATCAGCCAAGTCGGGAAGGATTTAGGACTTCATACGACTGTGTTACGTCGATGGTGCCGAGAGTAGGAACGGGAGGGATCAAAGGCGTTTCGAGGCCAAGGAGTTCCACGGGATGAAGAAGTGGCTCGGCTCAAACGGGAGTTGGCTGGTGTGAGGCGAGAACAAGATTTTTTAAAAGACGCGGGGTCTTCTTTGTGAGGGATACGCCACGAGGTATGCCATGATTGCCTCCTGTCGCAGCCTGTTTCCCATTCGTATGACGTGTCGATTCCTGCATGTCTCGCCGAGTGGCTACGACGCGAGGCAAACTCGCCCGAAAAGCCATCGGGCCACGGCCAATGAGGAGTTAACCCAGGCGATTCGACACCTTCATACGGAGAGTGGTGACGTGTATGGCAGTCCGAAGATCTGGCAGGAGTTACAAGAGCGTGGGCACGCCTGTGGCCAGCATCGAGTGGCTCGACTGATGAAACAGGAGAAGATCCAGGGCATTCCCTCAAAGAAACGTTGGCGGAGTCGAAAGTCAGGTGAGCGACCTCAGGATGTGCCGAACCACCTCGCTCGAGATTTTGGAGCGGAGACGCCGAATACCAAATGGGTCACCGACATAACGTATATCCGCACGGCCGAAGGGTGGCTGTATTTGGCGGTCGTCCTCGATTTGTTTTCCCGGCAGGTGATTGGCTGGTCGATGCAACCCCGACAAGACTGTGAGCTAGCCCTTTAAGCCGTTCGTATGGCGGTGGGACAAGGGACGGGTGATTGTTTAGGTTAAGGATAAGAACCAATTCCCTTCTCCCTGTCGTGACCATCTACATCTGATCATCCCACTCCCCCTTTTCTTCCTCTTCCTCTTCCTCTTCCAAGAAAAAAGGGCTGTTCTAGAGGCCCATAAAAAATATTCTCCATGGATTTTCTGATAATTGTCGACCCACAAAAGCTGACCAAGACCTACAGATCTTCTCACATCACAAAAACAGGCAGTGGCTTCTGATCAGAATTCCAGGTGGGAAAAGCCTGATGGCTGTTCAAAAGTATAATTTCTCCTTGCACCGGAATTTTCTATAATAAATTCCTCAGTCAATTGCTGCAGATTTTCTTCTACTTCTATAACGGCGAGAAGCGACATTCTCTTGGCATGAAGCGGTACAGAAGATCTTTTTCCCCTTAGCCGAAACAAAATACTTTTGGCATCCGAGACATCGTCCTACCGGACCATGCCGGCTTAATAGGATGGCAAACAACAGATGTACGCCACCTTCAATTTCATTGACCCTAGGAATAATCTTCATTGTTGTTGAACGAAATCCTGGATCAAGCTCAAAGGTGACATCCTGTAAATGAATGCTAGTTAGGTGGCCTTTATAAGAACATACAAGGGTGTCAAATAGTTTTTTTTGAACCGAAATTACCTGTTCCTTGCTGGGGAAAGGTTTTATTGAACCATCTTCAAGCGAAAGAGACCACTTCATTGCCTTAATTCCATTTCCTTTTCTCCCTGAAGAGATAAAAAATGCAAATACCTCAAATTGAAGGTCTTTTAATTTTTGGGGGGAGAATTCCCTAAGGTTAACCTGGGAGAATTCAACTGCCCATTGTAAAAGAGTATGACTAAAAGGCCCCAATCGTTTTTTTGCATTGAGAACTTTCTCGAAGGCATCTCCAAACAAATCTTGTTGGGACAAATTCTTATCATTCGTCATGGATAATCCATGGTTTAGTTAAAAATATCCATGATTCACTTTTTTTTGATTGAAAAGCTCTGAGGGGAGATTTATAAAGAATATAAATGTGCGATTCAATGTTCCAAGAGGAGAAATTATAAATGGAAAAAATCCAAGAAGGCCCAATACGGGAAAACTCTCCACTAAAAATTGGTCGAGAGATTAAATCGCTTGAAGTTGATTTTGCAATCCCACGAGTTATTCATATTATTCCCATAAACTCGAAGGGAAAAAACCCAATTTATTGCCTAAAAATAACGGCAAAAGGAGGAGCAACTTTAGTATAAAGCATCACAACCTTATAAAAGATATTTGCTTTTAATCTCTATCCGAAGTTAGCGAATGGCCTGAAGAAAGGCCTATTAAGCCAAACACGGGCATAAGCGAGGCCAGGATAGAAAAGTAATGGAGCTCCAACTCCCTAGCTTTTCTATTCTGGCCTTTTTTTATTTGGATCAAAATTGTGTCAAAACGGGTGTCCCAAGAATTTCTGGCAAAGACTGGAGCGTGCTGGAAGGGCAAGTATCCGGCGCTCCTAACCAGTGAAGATTTGCATGAAATCACCACCAATACCGCCGATTTCTTCACGGTCTTAGCCGAATGGGAACACCTGGTCAACAATCCACCCCACGAGGATTCGAGCGTCAGGAAAGGAACAACAGAATGAAAAGGCCTGAGCATGTCACCTCTAACACTGATGAAACGCAGGGGCATCGAAAGATGATAGAGCCAGAAAGCGGTTCATCGGTTACTTCATCCCCCAACGATTCAGGAAAACCTGAGGCCTTGGCCCAGCACCATTGGAACATGCTGGCCAGCGAAAGCGGCATTCAGCGAGAAGTGATCGAGTTTAGAGGGTATTGCACCGTCGAAAAAAAATCGCATGTAAAAAAACTCGGATTTAAAGACACGCAGTGCAATGTCCCAACTCTGCTCATTCCCATATACAACGTGCATGGGAATATTGCCTTATACCAGACTCGCCCAGATAATCCTCGCATTAAAGCGGGCAAACCCATCAAATACGAGACTCTCGCCGGAAGCGTAATGGCACTCGATTGCCATCCCTCTATTCGCCACCAACTTCTAAATCCCAACATTCCGTTATGGATCACCGAAGGAATAAAGAAGGGAGATAGTCTCGTCACCCACGGATGCTGTGCCATTGCCCTACTCGGAGTGTGGAACTGGCGGGGGACCAACGAACAAGGTGGAAAGACCGCATTGCCTGACTGGGAATCCATTGCGCTCAACGGTCGGCTCGTCTATCTCGCCTTCGACTCGGATGTCATGGTGAAGCAGGGAGTCTATCAAGCCTTGGCAAGGCTCAGTGGCTTCCTGGCTCTTCGCGGCGCCCGGGTCCAATACATTTATCTCCCCGGAGGCGAAACTGGAGGCAAGCTCGGCGTAGATGATTACCTGGTGCAGGGCCACACGGTAGCCGACCTACTTGCCCTGGCCACGGAAAAGTTACAAGAACCACTGCCAACAGAGGAGCAGGCGAAGGGGGACAGGCCAACGATTCAAGTGAACAGACGATTTCTTCGTGAAATTGTGGATGACGCGCTCGATGCCCTTCAGAAAGCCAACGATCCACCGACCATCTTCCGCCGTGGGTCGACCATTGTGCGCATGCAGACCCACCCTGTACTAGCTGCAGAGACGCTGACCATCGTCACACTCAAAGGATGGTTAGATCGTATAGCTGATTGTATGGTGTTAACGGAGAAGGGGGAGACGCCTGCACGACCACCCAGCGATGTAGTAGCTGATATTCTGGCCCACATTAATCCACCCTTCCCGGTGTTGAACGGGATCAGCCTGGTGCCCTTGTTTGTGCCAGATGGCCGATTACTGACAAGGGAAGGCTATGATCCTGAATACGGGCTTTTCCTAGGCCTTCGGGAACTGGAGAACGTGCGAGGAACTATGCCAGTTGACCAAGCACGACAACTCATCCTTGAGGAATTGCTCGGGGATTTCCCGTTCGTGGATGACGCCAGCAAGGCTCACATCATCGCACTTCTCCTCCTTCCTTTTGTGCGCCAGATGATTCAGGGACCCACCCCGCTCCATCTCCTTCATGCGCCAACCCGGGGAACGGGGAAGGGACTTGCAGCGGATGTGACAGCGCTGGTGACACTGGGCGTCCCAGCCCCCGTGATGGCACTCACAGGGCAGGAAGACGAGACAGAAAAGCGCATTACAGCCATGCTACTGAGTGGCACCTCTCTTATCTTACTCGACAATGTTACCGCGATCCGGTCTCCATCGCTGGCCGCCGTGCTGACAGCCAGTGAGTGGCATGGACGCCGACTCGGGCAATCGGAAATGGTTCGTGCTCCTAATAACGCCGTGTGGATGGCAACCGGAAACAATGTCGAACTTTCCGACGAACTTGCTCGTCGAGTGGTGACCATTCGACTGGACTCTAAAATGGAACAACCTGAGCACCGGACCAGATTCCGTCACCCCAACCTGGTGGTATGGGTCAAGGAACATCGTTCAAAATTGGTGTGTGCCTGCCTTTCTCTGATCCAAACCTGGATTGACGCGGGCAGGCCTCCAGGTGTGGCAACCCTCGGACGGTTTGAGCAATGGACTCAAGTGTTAGGAGGCATCCTTCAGGTCTGTGGGGTTTCAGGATTCTTGGATGACCGCCAATGGGTTCATACGGAAGCAGACCAGGACACTCGCGCCTGGAAGGCGTTCTGCGATGCCTGGTATGAACGATATGGGGAACTAGTTGTAACGGCGAAAGATCTTTTTGTGGTTGCCAAGGAACGGTCGCTACTCCTAACTTTATGGGGTGGTCGGAGCACCATAGCCGCCCAGCAGCGATTGGGCCATGCCCTGGCAGATCGACGGGACCGCCTATTTGGCAGATTCTATATTCGCTCAGCCGAGCGTGCCTCCTCAGGAAACAACGCCTACCGCCTGGAGGTCCCTCAAACAGATCTGGACAAAACACCCAAAACACCCGAATCACAAACAAATTCCTCACCAACAGCAACTCAATCTGCGAATGGAATAGGTGTATCCGGCGTTTCAGGTGTTTCTGGCCAAAGACATTTATATTTGAATAATCCGGAGGTGATTGATCTTGTTAATTGAAGCTCTAATCGCTTTACAGGTGAAATTGCCGGAGAAGGAAATTACGTTCGAGCCAGGCCAATCAGTCAACCTCCCGGAGGAGCTTGCCTTAAAACTTCTAGAAAGGGCTGCCGGGAAGGTTCGGGTTGTTACTCCTCCCGTTTTGGCTGATCTCATTCCTGGTGTCAAAATTGTTTGGGAGTCTCCACTTTTTGGCCAATGCGCGGGAGAAATTGCCTTACCTCCCGAAAATGGATGGCTGGTTGTCCGCAGTCATAGCGTGACTGGCAATTTGGCGTTGGTGAATGTGGATTGGGTTGGGAAGTTGAAATAAGAAAAGTCCTTTTGCTCCGATTTTCTTTTTATTTTCGCAACATAAGAAAATCCTCGTCTAAACCATGGCGCACAAGCTCTAGGTGTTTGGAATTCCTTAGGTTGTGCTGTATGGGCATCGGTTTCACATCAAAGGGGAAAAGGCACGGACTCTCTAGCAAACTTTTCAAAGAAGCTAAACCTTTCGGGTGCGAGTGCAATAAGGCTTCCACTAACCATGAGACAAGCTGAACATTATCAAGAACGAGTACTTGTCCTGCAGTGTAAATCCCTTTTTTGCCGGTTTCCTGAAGAACGCCCCAGTCCAGGTACGAACGCAGCACACGACGGGCTGCACGAGAAACGGTTTCGCGCTCACCATATTGCTCGCGGACTCGCCGTTGGACATGAGCTGGCGCAACAGAACTCTGTAGTCTCAAGAGCCGACCCACTTGCACCGCCACGCTCGACCAAAACGGATAGACGGCCATAACCATCCCCCAGTGGATGGCAATACGTTCGCGTCGAGAAACACTCTGCAGAAGTTCCATGCCTTCGACGCGCAGCGACTCGAGTTCTGTCGGAACCGTCACCCACGTCTTCAGGAGTATCGTGATGATCTTCTCGCGATTCCCGCGCTCGGCCTGACCACCTATGGAAACCTTGCCCTTTAGCAGCTCCTGCAAGGCAGCATTAATCGCCGCTTTGTCACTCCCTGCCAAAACCAAATTGGCTGTTTGCTCAAGCCATTCCAGACGTACGCGCTGACTGAATCCGATCTGGTTTGTCCGTTTGGTCATTCGCCCTTCCTCTCAATTTGAATCAGAGGGACGATAAGTTCCTCAACGGAAATGCCGCCATGGCAGACTGCGTTTTGGTTTTTTTGGACAAACGCCTGCCGAGCAGGAGCCAGAAGAGGGAAGTAGTCTTCTGGGAGACCAACGGGGTCCCATTCCAGCGATGTTGGAAAGCGTTCCTTCACCATGCCGCGAAGGGCCGCGTCGGGATAAATGCGAACTCGTTCACCGCGCAGGTCTGCCACAGCCCCTTCGGCAGGATGTCCACAACCACGTGCCTCCACATTGCCATGGTCGGAAGTGAGGTAGACACGGAAGCCTCGATCCAGAAGCAAATCAAGGAGCCGGCTCAGGTAAGGCTGTTTGGCCCACTGGAGCACTTGGTTGTGCATCCCGGCGGTGCCCATCTCCATCCCGTGCATGATCCGGTCGACCTTGTCCACAACTAGCCCGGCGATCCTTACCCTGGGATGAGAAATCGCTTCGGAAACATTCTCCAGGTCGCCGTCGCCCAACCCCTTCAAATATACGATCTCGTTTGTCGTAAAGCCCTCATCTGCCCAGAACTGCGACCAAAGCGCAGACTCCCTGTCTGTAATCTGGATGCTGTTCGGGAAAAAGATAGGCGCCTTGCCGGCAAAAGCGGCCTGGCGCGAAACGGATGTGAGTGACGGAATCCAAGCAAAGACCGCCTGCTCCCGGAACTGAAAATCTGGCTGCCGCGAGGAGAGTGCTCGACGGACCACCAGCCATTGGTCCAGGGCAAGGCCATCCACCACGATCAGTGCGATCTTGGAGATTGGGTCTTCTCCCACCTGGCGGGCAAGAAACCGTGGGAGGTGATGCAGCATGACCGGAGGCACTGGCGGAAGGTTAATAAGCCCGGCGTACCGCCTGAAAAGCCAGACTGCAAAACCAGCATCCACCTGTGTCTGCAAGATCTTCACATGCTCCTTCGTTTCCACGAGGACGGCATCGGATTGCTCATTCATAAGTAGAACCAGCTCCGCCCATCCATGGGCAAAGTGAAACCAGTCGGTGTGTTTTGCATCATCGGCTGGAACAGATGCCTGCAGCTTTTCGATGAGCTTGACTAGGCGACGAAGACTGTCCGCAATTGGGGCAGTTCGAACGCCAATGCTAACCCAAGTCTTGGATAGGGTATCCGCAGCATCGTGTGACACGGAGTGCAGCAAACCCTCGACAAACAGGTTGTCGAGATAAACGCGGATATCATGGTGGTCGAAAGGCAGATCGACAGGGCCTTTAATGACCAGACTGTAGAGCTGCTTGGCTTCATGAACACCGGATGCTCCCTTGGCTACTTCACGGTCGAGGAAGATGGGCCAGCGCTCCTGGATGAATGCGAAGAAGGCCTCCCGATCCGTAACCAGCGTTTCAAGCGGCCAATCATGGAAGACCTTGTTCTGTCCCAGGAGTTGGATAAACCGCTCATCCAGCATAAGCGGAACGCGCTGGCCGCGGTAATGTCGGCGAAGCAGCACCCGCAACAGATCTGACGGCTGATTGACGAGCTCGGGTGCGATTTCAAAAACGTGCCGGAGGACGAACTCCTTGGTGGCATTGTCCCCCAACTGGCCGGGCGCATGTCTTTCCTGTGCCTCATACAAGGCATCGAGGTCCCCGCGGTCCAGAGCCGTCACGATCGGATAACTAAGGTTCGGGAAGATGTCGCCAAGATTAAACGAGAGACTGCGGCCGGCCTGGAGGAGATCGTATGGCAATTTACTGAGGTCGCTGGCTTGGGAGTGCAAGACGACCACGAGGTCCGTATGCTCCCCGTAGTCCCAGCGGGATCGGAATTTCGATTCGTAGGCGTAGCGGAAGGCGATGTGGTCTTCAAACGGGATCAGTTCGAACCCTCGCTCACGGACGCCTTCGAGAATCCCTTCTTCAAGCAAGAGTCCGTCCGTGTCGGCCACCAAAGTAAGTCTTGCAACCTTCGGGGTGAACTCCTTCAGGATTTGATCGCGCCAACTACTCATGTCCACCACCTTCCACGCGAAGCAGAAGCAAAGGAACCATCTCCGGATAGGCTTGGGACTTGTGGGTAAGTTGTTCCTGGAAGATCCGCTCCTCCTGGGCCAGGAGGTTCAGGCGATGATTGCGGACCTGGGGCAGGCCGATCCGTTCCACGATCTTGCGGCGGGCGGTGAAGGCATAGTTGGCCTTGTCGCGCTCCCGTGCTATACGCGCCTGGTGCTCCTGTACGAGTGCTTCGTAGAGGGGCTTCCCGTGTTCCTCCGCAGCTTCCTGCAGTTTTTCGAAAGCCGCTTGAGAATCCGAGGATTCAAGAACGGATCGGACCTCTGTGCTTGTCGCGAGGAGTTGGTCCCACACGTGTCTAGCCGTCGGCAGGTAAACCATGCCGTTGTCGGCCAGAAAGAGAGGCATGATCCTTCGACGATTCCACTCCATGGTGGAAATGGCGATTCGCCACAAGGACCAAACGCCCTGAACTTCCGCGGACAGAACCGGGATGGACACGATGGGGACCGGCTGGCCCGGTGCGAAGCGAGGAAGCCGCATGGCCAGTCCACGGACCTTCGGCTCTTCCAGAGTGAGATGCCGAGCGCCCGGAAGCCTTTCGGCTTCCTTCCCGGTAAAGACCACGTTCTCGTAGATTTTCCCATCGGGCCAGGTGAGGTTCCAGCTTTGGTTTTTCCTCTCGGCCTGGCCGCCATGCGCCTTCAGGTAGCTCACGGTCATGCGCTCGACCCAATGGGGCAAGGGGTGAGTCAGCAGCCGCTGGGCTTCGCCAGGTTCCAGATCCGCGGTTGCGCCGAGCACGAATGCGGTCGTGCGCGCGTCACGAGCCTGCTCCTGCAAACGGGCAACTACGCTCTCCACGGACTCCTCGACCTTCTCAGGGTTGAGAAGGGCCTCGACATACATCTCGTCGAACATGGGACCCGCTTGGGCCGAGTCGAGGACGTCGCCCGTCTTGTCGATACCGAACTCCTCGAAGATGACGGCGAGTTTTTGCTCCAGTACCTCACGGACCCGGTGCTCGACTGAGCCCTCAAAGACGAAGTTGACTGCGCGAACTGCATGGGCCTGGCCAATACGATCCACTCGGCCAATCCGCTGTTCTAGACGCATCGGATTCCACGGGATGTCGTAATTAATCACCACGTGGCAGAACTGGAGGTTCAAACCCTCCCCGCCGGCGTCGGTGGAGATGAGGATGCGGGAATCCTTGGCGAAGGCCTCCTGGACCCGCTTGCGCTCTTCCATGTCCATCGTGCCGTTCAGGCAGACGACCGAGAACCCGCGTTCGGTTAAAAACCGACCCAACATCGCCTGGGTAGGCACAAACTCGGTGAACACCAGCGCTTTGAGCGCCGGGTCGCTCTCTTCGGACTGGAGGCGGTAAAGCCAATCGAGTAGGGCCTCGGCCTTGGCGTCGGGACCGATCTGCTCGCAACGGGCTGCGGCATCCAAGAGCAGTTTAACCTCGGCGCGCTCGTTCTTGAGCGCCTTGAGGCGGGTGCGGAGCAGCACGTCGACCTGTTCCTGGCCATCCAGGTCTGCCCATTCCTCCTCAGAGGTGAACGGGAACAAGGTCAGTTGCTCATCCGGAGCTGCAAGCGCTTCGAGCCGCCTTTCAAATGTGGTACGGATGGCGTTCGTGCTGGAGACCACCAAGCGCTGCATCAGGATCATCAGAAACCCGATATAGCTTTTCTTCTCCCGCAGGGCCTGGTTGTAGCCTTCGCGGACATATTCGGTGACCGCCTCGTAGAGAAGTTGCTGGCTGCGGTGCCGCTCTTCCCAAGAGACCGAACCAAGCTGTGTGCGCCGGGGTTTGAAGAGCGGCTTCCCATGGGCATCAATGGCGTGGCGCTTTTCGGTGCGGATGACGTGCGGCTGGACTCGTTCGCGGGTGACGCTGCCAATGTCCGGGAACTCTTGAGCGTCGATCAGGGATACCAGGCGGTGAAAGGCGTCAGTCTTCCCCTGGTGCGGAGTGGCCGACAGCAGCAGGAAATAAGGCGCGGCCTCAGCGAGTCCCTGGCCCAACTTGAAGCGTGCCACTTGGTCGGTGCTGCCACCGAGGCGGTGGGCTTCATCGACAATGACAAGGTCCCAGCCGGCGGAGATCAGGTCCTCGAACCGTTCGCGGTTGTGTTCGCCCACTTGGGCCGCGCTCCATCCACGGCGTTTATCCAGGGGCTTAACCGAATCCATCGGCACAACCACCTGTGAGAAGAAAGTCCACGCGTTGCGGGTTACGATTGGGGCATCTTCAGAATCCTGAAATTGGAATTCGGAGCTCGGAACCGTCGAAATATGACTCAGCGTTTTGATATCTTCACCTAAGACAAGCTGAAAAGACTCGTTGAAGTGGGTCCGCATTTCGGCCACCCACTGGCTCACCAGTCCCTTCGGGGCGATAACCAGCGTTCGCTTGACCAGTCCGCGGAGCTTGAGCTCCCGCATAATGAGACCGGCCTCGATGGTCTTCCCCAGGCCGACCTCGTCCGCCAGAAGATAGCGAACTCGGTCGTTAGCGATGGCCCGGGACAGGGCCCGGATCTGATGAGGAAGCGGGATGACGGGAGATTCGATGGGGGCGAGGAGGACGTCTTGGGTCAGAGCGTCGGAAACCCTCGCGGCGGCGGCCACATAGGCAATGTTGTCCGGCGAACCGTTGCCAGCACTCTCCAGGGACTGGAGCCGGGAAGCCGGAATGCGGACCACGGCGTCGCGGCCGGGCAGCCAGACGCGGCAGGTTGTCTCACCCCAGAGCGTCTGGACATCGATGATCTGACCTATTTGTCCGTGGTCACCGGACCAGCACCATTGTTCGTGATATATGTTTTCATGGGTCATAGGATTGATAGTTCATCCTTGTCGCCAACATTCGCAAATTCGATGGTTCCATCCGGCAGTTTCCATAACATGAGACGGAACCCCGCGCTCTTTTTCGTAAGATGAGTCCTAAAGGCGAGCGCCCCATCCCCTCGTCTGCGTTGGCGTGTTGAATCACCGTGTTCATGGAACACGCCCAACAGGTGCTTAGGAATATTCAGAACGATCCGGGCACATGATTCAACGAGCAGTCGTGCATAGTCGCTTCTATTACCGAAGCCCCAAGTTCGTGCGGATTCGAGAAACCCAGGCCCCAGTTGAAATCTAGTCCTATGTTCGTCATTACTGCCAGAAGCCACCAGCTCGTCTATGCATAGCTCGATTGCATCCACAGCGGAAGCAGCATCCGTTGCGTTCTTCCACAATTCCCAGACACCGAGCTGGCGAAGGAACGCATTGTGGCTCGTTGCAAGAGGAATCAAACCTGAAACAGCAGCGGGAAAAGGAGGAATGGCGTAGCGGTCCTGGATGGACCAGGACCAGTCGTACAATTCCGAATCAAATTGGATCTCCGATAGATCAGCATCTCCGGCTAGACCTTCCATTGTTGACGCAATAGTGGTTGAACCACGAGGCGATGAAACCGTTGCGTGCTTTTCCACTAACACGATCACCAGCATTTCAATGAATGCTGAACGTGTCTTGCTTTTTAGCCGGTCAACAATAGCGCACGGAGTTACTTGAGTCTTAGTTTCGTCAACCAATATTGCATTGACCCCGTAAAATTCCTCGAGAGAAGGAGTGCGATCCAAGAGATTCTGCGAAAGTCTGCATATCGTCTCGTGATCCGCGAAATCGCAGTTATGTCTTTGCAACAGTCCGCGCAGCTTATGCGGGTATGGATACTCGCCATCATCCAGAAGAGCCATGCGTGCTGTGTCGGCAACCAGTACATTTGCTTCCGGTCGGCGCAGTATGCCGTTCCATCCAAGTAATGAGTTCACAAATCGCTCTATCTGTTCCAGCGAATAGCAGGGATTCGGCAGACAAAGAAGGTACGGATCTATGGCAACCCGAAGAGCGTCAGGCACTGGGTTAGTCCTTGCTCTCTCTTTGTTTCTGCTTCTTCGCCATAGCGGCTCGTAGGATGTCCTCAGATTCACGCGGACTCTGATCGAAAAATCCTTCAGGCCAGTCCAAGATAGCCCCGTATTCGTTCACCTTGACTTCCCGGAAATTGGACGACCCGTCAGTCTTCTCGACGAAATACACCTTAATGTTGTTGGTCACGCGGTTGTCATCGCCTTCCGCGGCTGCACGGTAGCGGAGCCGGTTAATGAGATACTCGCTATGCGTCTCAATCAGACATTGTTTTCCCAACAAGACAATGGACAGAAAGAAATCAGCCAGCCGGGTTTGCACCTTCGGGTGAAGGTGGAGCTCCGGTTGCTCGAAGATGAGCGTGGTATCGCGCTCAGCGAGTAAGGACATAACAAGGATCGGTAGAACTTGGCTAACTCCGACACCTACATGGGTGAGGTCATGATTGGGCCCGCTTTCATCCAGAGAGACCTTGACTTCGTGACCCAGCTTTCCCTTGTCAATGCTATGAGCTGTTTCGGCAACGCCAAGATACTTTAGCCAATCGGTAACCGCAGCTTCGAGCGAACGAGCTACGGAGCTTGGAGCGAAGGGTGTCTTGCTAAATGCCGCAGAAGGGATATATCGGATAAGTTTCTCTCGATGAAGGTTGAGAACGGCTGCCGTCATCTCGCCCCGAAGCCCGACGTCCGTCGGGTCCGCGTGAGCCGCCAACGGATACAAGGGTTTGGGCTCGTCACGCAAGGGCCCGAGGTATTTCACCGAGTTGGAAA
Source organism: Nitrospiraceae bacterium (assembly GCA_003523945.1). Lineage (GTDB taxonomy): Bacteria > Nitrospirota > Nitrospiria > Nitrospirales > UBA8639 > Nitrospira_E. The sequence goes on from DOFS01000624.1 coordinate 31,732, forward strand.
AGAGGGAGATCAGGTAGGCTGATGCACTCATAAAGTCCACAGGTGGACGAAACGGGAGCAATTTGTATTCAGATTCTCCCGCTTTTTGGTGCGCTCGTAATGCATCCAGAATTATCGCATGAAGCTCAGGCCATTCTCCCAGCGTGCGACGTAACTCACGCCTCTTTTCAAATGGCAGCTTGCGAGTACGGTCCATCCATTCGCGGCCTGGCATTCCTGATCCAGTATCAAAGAGACCTGGCTGTCTTTCAAATAGCATTCCATATTTTTCACCAAGCTTCCCTTGAAGTTGGGTAAAGAGGGCTTCTGGGATCACAAGTTCCCGCCCCCTGAAAGATAAGCGACTGTATCGTGGGGTATCATCTATAAGCATTATCTGAATCTGTTGTGCAATCTCCTCGACTATATTCACCCGGACTGTTAGGCGGTCTGGAAGAAAATGCTGTAGGATGCAGCCAACAGGCACAGCTGTCGTGAGTTCCTCACGAAGCTCCTCTAGTGAGCCTTCATCGAGAACGATGTCATACTCCAAGCTGCCACGTAGAATTTCGTTATCCAGGTCTTCGACCTCAAGGTCGGCGAGCTTTTTATTCCCTGCCGGACTCCTTAAAATCGTCAGCTCATTTCTGTGGTCTGTTTTGTCCACAGAGCGGGCCAGAAGGGACATCGTGAACAGGAACAATTGCGGCTGAAGCTGGTACAGATCACGATTAGGGCTTCCTGGATTCGTGTCAAAGGCAAGCTTACAGGAGATTTTCTTGATGGAGTCTATCCGTCGCCCATAAACCATGGATGGCCCAGGGACGCGCATGTTCTCAATAATGCCCATCTGCTCATTTTCGGCAGGATGGCATTCCCATCCGATGGTGATCTGGTCGAATTCTCCTTCATATGACCGTAAGTCGTCGAACTGCCCGAGCCGCGTCAATGTGCCGTTCAACACCACGGATCGGCTGCCCACCTTGTGGGAGAGAGTCTGACTCACAAGCAGAATTGACTGCAGAATGGTGCTTTTGCCACTACTATTCGGACCTGCAAATAGGGTGAGTGGTGCAAAGGAAAGTGAAGTTTCCTTGGTGACGGATTTGAAATTCGAGACGGTCCACTTTGTTATCATGAAATGTCTCCTGTGCGAGTAATCGCCTGGTCGTACCACATGAGGAGATTGGGATCTTCCTGAAGGACGTTCTCGGGGATCTTGCGGGCCACGGTGATAATGGTGGCATAGTCGCGCTCTTGCCAGGCCTTCTTGAACCCAGTGCGGACGGCTTCGAGGCGGAACACCTTCAGGCGCTTTTGTGTTGACGACCGGTATTCCTCGAACTCCTTGAGCAGGGACCGTTCGCGCAGTTTCTCCAGGTCGCCTGCCTTGTTATGGTCGGGCACGTACCATCGGTCCTTCCCCTTGGTGCGGAGGCTCTCGTTGCCCTTTGGTAGTTTGCGCAGCTCCTTGAAGTTGGTAGACAGGTAACTGTGAATCTGGTTCGGCACCTCGCCATTGCCATCATAGCGCAGGAAGTTCTGCTCCAGCAGTTCAGATAGCTCCAGCGGCTTCTCGTGTTTTTGCCAGCCACTAATCTCTTTAAGGAACTGCGGGTGGAGTTCCTGGAAGGTCTGGGGCTTCTTGATGAGCTGCTGCCTGAGCCATTGTATGGATGATGATTCGTCGGTGACGAAAAGCTCGAGTTGCAGCATATCCCGAACAGTCATGCGTTTCTTGTCGTACTCGGCCACCTGCTCAGGTAGAAAGTACATCCCATCTCGTTCAGAGAGCCGCATGGCAAGCCCGGCGTAAAACTCTGCCGCTGACAGGGGAATAGTCACACCACGCTGGACATGGAAAGCCACCATACGATCATAGAGTAAGAAGTTTTGTCGCTCGGCAATGACTTCGGCCTGGCCGTCCTTAGAGACGAAACGAGGGAGTTGTTTCATGTGCGTGCGGACAAAATCCCAGACGCCTTCCTCAGTGCCGGCTTCTAGCTTGAAGCGATCCTCAAGGCCATCATTGGGCTTGTAGGCGGAGATAACCAAGTCTTGCTTTACTGCCCCGGCTGTTGTGTATTGTTTAAAAGTGCCTTGCTTCTTATCCAAAGTGCGAACATCGGCAACCACAAAGCCTCCGTGCTGCAAACTCTCCTGAATGGAATTCCAAATTACATTCTTTGAGTTATGAAACTCCACTGTGAGCCATCGACCTGGTTTCAGCACACGATTGATTTCAGAGAAACACTTGGTCATTTCTGCCGTATAGGCTAATGCGTCCTTTTTCATTACCTTGTTGCATATTGCTTCATGTTTAGAAGCTGTTAGTACGCGTAGCCATGGCTCGTAGACCAAGTTGAGCTCAGAATACATAAGGTTTCCTCCGAAGGGCGGATCTACGAAAACGTAGTCAATGCTATTATTAGGGATCATTTTTAGATCCCCACTTGAACTACAGGATGAAAGAGATGGAGTGCGACTCTTAGGTAATGCACTTGCGAAACTCAATGCTTTGCCTTGTCGCTCACGAAAGGAATTAAATACATTCCTTTCGCCTGATATCGAAGGAATGTATAGTATGCCCGTTGTACTGGGCTTGAAAGCGCCAGTACCTCCTTGTTTCCAGGCCTTAGTGAGGAAGATTGATCTGCGTGTCCAAACTCGAAATCCGCCAAGCAATTCAAACATCCAAAATGTTGAACCATTTTCAGAGGCCACATTCCACAATGTACTGAAAGCAATCAGGTTGCGGCGCGTAAAGAACATATGAGAATGAGTTATGCCATGCGATCTGATGGGCTGAGTGGTGTTATCTCCCTCGGGAAGCTTCTGGATGGGAATCCATGCAGGTATAGGAGTCTGCTGAATTTTCTTTATCAGAGATAAGTCGCTATCGTCAGGCTTTTTCTCATTCTGGCTTGAACCCACGTAATAACGAACCAGTACAGGAACCTGCTTCAAGACACGCGCGGTGGTGCCCAATAGGTCGTCGTAGGTAGTTACCCAACAACTCTGGAGGGAGGTCTTCGTAATATGTGCATTGCACACTGAACACTTGCTACTCGATTTAACTTCACCGCTATTGGAGTTCACAAAATTGTCAAAGAATACAACCTCAGAGCCGCATTCATGGCAGAGAAATACGTCAGACCAGACAACGTAATTGATCATGCGTTCAACGCCCTTATAATCCCGTGTCTTATACATCCAACTAAATGTATCTGCAGCATTTTGGAAATCTTTGGAGAGATCACATGGCCGTGGAAGGTGGTTATAATGATGGCCAATGTAAGAGGCATAAGTGGAAAGGTCGTTTAGGATTGCGTGGCGTTCACCAGCGTTAGGGTAGCTCTTATCCGCCTGAGAGCCAAGATATTTGGCTGCCAGTCCAGTCATCCCACTTCCCGAGAAAGCATCAAATACGATTTCTCCAGGAGATGTGTAATGGGCAATATACCGAGCAATGGCTTTGTGGGGAACTTTCGTATGATATGAGTAGTGTTCGTAGAACGGATCCCTTTTCCCCTCGGTCACATCAGCAGCGAACGGCTCTCGGCTGTACGGCTTGCTCGGGTCGTAGGGCTTGCCGTATTGCTTGATGAAGTCGGCAATGAACGGGTTCGGACAGGCGGTGTAATACGGCGGGTCCGAAAGTGCCAGGATGTCCTCGTCCGCGCCGATGGGGAATCCCTCGATCTTACGGAACTCGGGATCTTTCAGCTTCTCGCGCAGCTTCTCCAGGAAATGTTTTCGCCGCTCCTCGTCGTTCGGGAAGGTCATGCTGAGGCATTCCACCGGTTCCTGCGCTTGAGCGGCTTCCTTCGGAAACAGGGAACCGCCATCGTCGTCCTTATGCTTTGCCATGCGCGTCCTTGGTTGTGATTGCTTAGTCACCCGTCCACTGACCAACCTGGTCGGTGGATGGTTCTAGTTTGGTAACAACTTGGCCACTCAATGCGGCCAAGTGCTGTTGTATGGCTATCCGGTTTTCCATTGCCATAGGCTTACTCCAGCACGATGCGCACCTTGCCGGGTTCTTTGCCCTTGGTGAGCTGATCCAGGTATTCCTCGAACCGCTTCCGCAGTTCCGCGGGGGTAGCTGGTGAACCACCCGCGAGCAGGGCATCGCGCAGATCTGCGATCTTAACCGCGACCTTGGTGAGCCCGGAGAGCACCTCCTGTAAGGCGTGCAGGAAATCCTGGTCCAGTTCGTCCGGCAGAGTTCGCTTCTTGATGAAAGCGTCCACCAGCTTTCGCGGTTTAGGCTTTAGCAGGCTCAAGTTCCCTTTGGTTGTGGGGTCTTCAAGGTTGTCCAAGAGCGTCTGTGTCCAGTTCTCGACCAGCTTATCGAGCTCGCGGTCCAGGGCGTCGAGTGTCGCCGCGGGAGCCGCAGGCGGTTCCGCGCCCGGTTTGAAATTGCAGTGCGGGCAGACTGGCGATGCCTCTACTTCCTGCTCGGTGAGGGTGAAGCAGCTCTTCAATCCCGCGAGCCGGTTCTGAAAATCTGAGAGGTGCTGCCGCGGCATCAGTTCAATGGTGGAAAGCTTCTGCAGATTCTTGAGCCGCTCGTCGCCCATGAGCTGGGTCCTGCGTTTATCCTCGTTCAGGCTTAAGCGCGCTTTGGCGTGCATAGAGAGGTAGGCCAACAGGTAGGCCTTCTTGAGGTCTCCAAGTTTGCGCTGAGCCTGCAGCCGGAATGCCGCAGCGCTCCGCTTGGCCGGATTGTCAATTTGGGCTAGGACTTCATTTCGCGCCGTCTTCATCTTATCGATCCACTCGTGGCCAGTGGGCAGAGCTGCCTCTGCGGTAGAGAGGTACGCTGCCGTGGACCCGATGTCGACCACCAATTCCTCAAGCGATTTGATCTGGGCAAGGGAATTGATCCCGTCCCGGTGGGCGGTCACTGTGGAGGCGTCATAGCGGAAATTCTTGAGCTTGCCGATCGTCGTATACGCTTGCAGGGATTCGAGGAAGGTTTTGGTCTCATCCAATTTGGCTCTCAGTTTCTTGACTTCGTCCTCGGCCAGGAGATTTCGCCCCCAGAAAAACAAGCCGGTCTGCAAGCTCTGCTGTACGAGCACCAGCTGCTTCACGACGGTGGTGACGGCCTTCTGCAGTTCCTGAACCGGCTCGTCCTTGCCTTGGGTGATCAGTTGGGCCATGCCGGGTGTGAGCCCAAGTAATTCGAAGAGTGCCTTGAGCGCCGGGAGGTTCCAGTCCTTGGGCTGCTCGATATGTTTGAACTGTGTCAGTTCGTCGATGCCGGTTCCGGCTAGTTCCGACAGTCCCGTGGAATCGAACTTCTTACCCGGAATGGAGAGGACTGCTTCGCCTGCATAGATCAACGCGGCTAGCACCACCACGGCCCATTCGGGTTCGAGGCGGAGGGCTTGCGGTGCGAGGTACTCCACACCGCGGACGTCCTGTATCAGCTCCGAGCGGTTGACCACCTGGCCGTGGCCCTTCTTCTTAGCGACCCCGAGGATGTGCTTGGCGTACTTGGACCGGTAGGGATCGAGGCGCTCGCCGTGAAGCAGCTCGAGCGCGTCCAACACCGCGGTGGCCTGCTTGGTACGATTCTGTCCGGCAATGGCGCGTAGGGCATCCTGCGCCGCCTGTGCTCGATTTACTCCGGTGATGAGCACCGAGAAGAATGGGTATTCCGGAGCCTGGTCCTGGAATTTGGTTTCAAGGCAGATGCCCGCTGTGGTGTTTACCAGGTCACGGAAGTTAATGCGCTCGAAGGATCCAATCCCCGATAGTTCGCGGATGGACTTGCCTTTGGACCAGTCGGTCAGAGACTTTGCACGCCCTTGGTAGGTAACCTCAAAGGCCGTGGCCATGTTCTTCTGGACCCATTGCACGAGGTCGCGCAAGAAGTTCGACTCTTTGGATTCGTAGGTGGACTTGGCTTGTCCCGAAGCTTTAGAGGCGAGGTCCAGGGCCGCGGCGTAATTTCTGAGGGCAGTGCGGAACTCCTCGTCCGTGTTCTTCAGGCGTAGAAATAGCTCGTCAGCTTTTTTCTCGTCCTTGAAGTGCGGTAGGTCAAAGGGTTGGAGGAAGTAGAGGTAGAAGTCCCGCGGCGGCACCGCCGTGGAACGCTCGTTGGGCGCGCCGAAGAATAGATATCCCTGGCGTGGGGCTTTGCGTTCCAACCATTCAAGCTCGTGCTGCCAGATCTTGTAGCCGGTGACGTAGGTCTGGTCGGTGCACTCCATGACTCGCCGGAGCGCATCATAGTAATAGCGGTCGAGTTCGTTGGGTTCGAGGCTCTCGGCCCGCTTTTCGATCAAGGCATCGAAATCGTCGGTCTTTTTGAGGTCCAGGTAGTATTGGCGGTTGTCCGGATTAGACGAGATGAACTGCCCGCTCACCGTCTTGTGTATTTCCCGAAGGACAGTCTCCACCTGGGAAAGGAGGTCGTCAGCTGGATCACCGCCCAATTCTTCAATTCCCGGCTGGAAGAGGCACAGGCCGTCGCGCAGTTCCTCCGCCGTCGCGCCCAGAGGGGCGGTAATGTCACCCGTCGTGAGCCGGTGAACAGACAATGCATGGATAAGCTGGATCGCCATCGGTTTGTAGGCCGGACGGGTGAAAGCCTGTTTGATGCGAGATTCGAGCACTTGGCTGCAATCGATAACCGCCTTGATGTCTGGTACGGCGCGGAAGGACGGGTTCTCGCGCAGGGTCGTCCAATAGCCGTCATAGGCGATGACTCCTGGCCGATCATCCGGGACGTTTTGGTTGAGCAACTTCTTCATGGCCAGAGAAAGAGTCTTGAGTACCTCGCGCTTTTCTACTGCTGTGACACGTTCAAAAGTGTCGATGTAGTCTGGATGCACGGGGAAAAGACGCACGAACTCATCCATGCGCTCGTTCATGCGACCGTAAAATTTGGCGAAGGGAGTCAAATTCTCCCGGATTTTCACCTGCTGGTCTGCGGTTTTCTTGAGCAGACGCTCGGCCACCACGAACTTGACATCCTTGCGGACGATGAGGATTTGCTCGAACCGGTCCTTCACCCGATGAAGGCTGTCGGCCACGAAGGAGAATCGAGAGCTGTCGAAAATGGCTTCCTGAACACCGGCGATGAAGCGGAACCTCAGGTCCTTGCAGACCTCGCCGATCTCACGTAGGAAGTTGAGGTCGAGAATGAATTCTTGATCCTTGCGGGTACGCAGATAGTCGAGGAGCTCGTCTACCACTAGGAGCAGGCCGTGGTCGGGATGCTTCTGGTGAAAGGCTGTCATCATTTCCTCGAAGGCGCGTTTGTTGTTAGATACCTTGTCTGCGGACGGAAAGGTGTACGACACGCCCATTGCGGCGAGGTGCTCCTCCAGTTCGGCCACGAGAATGTCGCGCAGGGACATCGTGGTCGCCCCGATCTCAGTTCGGACCACCTTAAAACGTCCGCTGATCTTGCCCGCGGCACTGGCCACACTCTTGTCGTTCAGATACGTCGCAAGATCGCCGTTTTCAGCCAAAGCGGAGAGCACGGACATGAGGTGCGACTTACCAGTGCCATAGTTGCCAACAACCAGCAGCCCTTTGTTATCCATTGGCTTGTCGAACTGAAGCTGAGGGATGACCAAGCTGACCAGCTTCTCGGCCATCTCCTCTGATATGACGTAGGTCTGGACAAGTTTCCTGGCCGCAGCGGCCTCGTCGGCCTCCCGCAACTGAACCACGGACTCGATAGGTTCAAATTGGATCAGGTCTCCGTATTTCATTTTATTTTCCCCTTTTGCATGTCCGAAGGATTTGGCACATAGGCATACTTATGTTGCTTCCTGCTTTAGGTCTTTATCTCCAGGTTGACTACTAGGAAATCTCGTGCCGAATATTGCTTGTATTCGGGGTGGTCCGGCTTTGCATAGAACATGTGCCCCCCATCGATAGCGCCGCTCCAAGCCGCGACCACCGTCTTGTTCCGCGAGAGTCCTTCCAAGAGCCGCAGCGGGTCCTGTTTGAGCGCGACATCGAACAGCACTTCAATGTTGTCGAGCAGAATCACATTCGTTTGGTCTGCATTTGTGATCTGGGAAAGCAGAAGAGGCAACTGCAGCGTCCGCTGGCGCTCGGTAAGGTCGAGCATACGGCGGGACAGCTCGAGGTTGACGTTGATAAGGGGGGCCGCCGTGCGCTCATGCACCTCCTGAAGTGCCGAGGTCTTTCCCGATCCAGCGGGAGCCACTAGCATAACGAGCCGATAATAAAGTTCGTTTGCTTGTTCGATTTTTTCCACAATTTGATCGGCCAATGACACTATATTTTTCTTTCTTCACCAGGGGCCGATTTTCCCTGCCAGCCTTTAATAATGGGCAGCAGGGTTCACCCCCAATTTAAAGGCCACTCAATCCTAATAGCTTGCGAAAATACCAAATACCTCATGAAGTATGAGGTTATAGCCTTGGCGGCTATGGATTCTATGGGGTTTCAGCAAAAAAGACTAGTTTTCTGCTCTTTGAACTCAAAAGAAAATACTTTAGAATAAAAGAAATGATGCCCATACAATTCCTTGCATTGTATTCATAAAGGTCATTGCATCATGAGTAACAAGTCGCAAGAGCGAGTCAAAGCAATCCTCTATACCCGTGTTTCTTCCAAAGAACAGGAAAAGGATGGCTTCTCTATTCCAGCTCAATTGCAGCTCCTGAAGGGGTATGCTCAATTAAAGGGGTTTCAGGTATCCCAAGAATTTATTGATGTGGAAACCGCCAAAGCGGCCGGTCGTACCCAGTTTCGGGAAATGGCGAAGTTTTTCCAAGCTAACCCTGAATTCAAAATTCTCCTTGTCGAAAAAACAGACCGGCTCTACCGAAATTTCCGGGATTACGTGGATCTAGAAGAATTGGGCCTGGAAATCCACTTGGTTAAAGAGGGGGAAATCCTTGGGAAGGATGCCAAATCCCATACCAAACTGATTCACGGCATCAAGGTCGTGTTGGCAAAGAACTACATTGATAATCTTTCCGAGGAAGTTAAAAAGGGCATGCGACAGAAAGTCGAGCAGGGTGGGTTCCCGGGAAAAGTTCCCGTTGGGTATGTGAATAATAAAGAGACCCATGCCGTCGAACTCGACCCCGAAAAGGCACCGATCATCCGACAACTTTTCCAAAAATATGCCACCGGCAACTATACGCTAGCTGAACTTCGCTCAGAATGCCTTCAAATGGGATTTTCAACCCGACGCTCCCAGCAGCGAATCAGCCGAAGTAAAATCGAATCCATTTTGAAAAATCCATTCTATACGGGAATGTTCATGTGGAATGGAAACCTTTACCAAGGGACCCATACTCCCATTGTGAGTGATGGGCTCTTTGGGAAAGTTCAAACGGCTTTCCAACGACACAATATCCCCAAGCGACGGAATGGCAAATCCTTCGCGTTTTCAGGTTTGGTATCCTGCGGTCGTTGCGGTTGTGCCATTACGGCGGAAATGAAGAAAGGGCGATATATCTATTATCACTGCACAAACTTTAAGGGAAAATGTGGGGAAGGGTATATACGGGAAGAAAAGCTCCAGGACCTGCTAGGGGAGTTGGTGAAAGCCATCCAGATTGATCGAACCAAGGTAGACTGGATTAAGGATGCCCTTCGTGAAAGCCATGCGGAAGAACGGGCCTTTCATGAACATGCCATAGGCACACTCAGAGCCCAATTTGATCGACTTCAAACACGAATCGACCAAATTTATGTGGATAAGCTAGATGGGACGGTCAGCGAGGAATTTTGGAGGAACAAGACTACCGAATGGAAACATGAGCAAGATCAGATTGGCGAGCGGCTTGAGGCACACAAGACCGCCAATCGAGCCTATTACGAAGATGGGATCAAAATTCTCGAACTCGCGAATCGGGCCTATTCACTCTATATACAGCAATCTCCACATGAACAGCGGCGATTGCTCAATGTCCTACTATCGAACTGCACCCTGACGAACGGAACCCTTTGTCCTACCTACAAAATACCGTTCGATCTGTTGGCCAAACGAGTGAAAAATGAAGACTGGCTGGGGGACCAGGAATCGAACCTGGGTTCTAAGATCCAAAATCCCTTCCAAAGGAATAAGGATTCAGAGTGATTAATGCAGATTAAGATAACGAAAATCCTTATTAATCAATGACATTATTCCTTTCCAAGTGAGATTGAAGAAGATTTCGATGGACTGTAAATCGGGACAAGAACCGGGACCGAACCGGGAGTAAAACCGGGATCAATTTTCATAGATGTTTTTCATTCAATAACCTCTTCTATGGTGAAACAAGAAAATAGTTTTTCCTTAATATCCGGCCAAACGATTTTGACCTGGGTTGGGTTATTGGAAAGAATACGACACAACACATCATTTTTTTTAACCTGGTCTCCCAATCTGCAATTTAGGACAATGCCAGTTTTTGGATCAAATACTCCCCCATAATCATTTCCACCCCCTCCAAGGTCAAAGTTCACTATATTGCCAAGGGTTCTTTGATCTAAATCTTTATAAATACCCTCTTTAGAAGAAAGGATTTCAAATCCAGTAGGATTAATTCCTAGAATTTCAATAAACTTTCCATCCAAAATTTTACTAATTACCTCATCTTGAACCCCATGAGCTTCTAAAAGAGATTTTAAACCCTTTCTCACCTTTCCTGAATCAAATAACCATTGACCAAACTTTTGCCACTTTTCCAGTGATTTATTCGGATACAAATACGACATTAGTTGGGCATAAAATTTAATAACTATTTTTTTTTGTTCTTCCAAGCCCTGATTGTTCCATAAAATTGGGCTTTTAATTCCTAAAATCTTAAAAGCTTCATCCACTTCTAATGCATTCCCAACCGACGAACCATTTGGTTGAAGCATTTCTGTTGTTTCAACCAAAGTAGGAATTCCCGATTCTTCAAGAATTTCTTTGATTTTGCTTCCTAATTGGATAGCCTTATCATGATCTGGGAAAAAAGACCCTGGACCAGTTCTTACGTCCATCAATAATAAATGTGCAGGTACGGCAAGCTGCTTACTTGCAATGCTAGAAACAGCAAGTTCCAGGGATTCCACAGTCCCCGTTACACTTCTGAATTGATACAATTTTCTATCGGCGGGGCATAAATCCTCCCTTGTGACTGTCATTGCAACCCCACACTTGACCATGGTTTCAATAGTTTCTTCCCCTGGTTCTGGGAAGGAAAATCCAGGGATACTGCTCAATTTATCCCAGGTGCCGCCCGTAAATCCAAGGGATTTTGCAATTAAAAAGGGGGAACAAATGGGATATAACTCAGAGGTTTCAACCAACAGGCTCGGAAGAATAAGTGCTACTTTTTCTGAAAGTGCACCGGAGGGGTACCTTCTAATAACCTGGCGGCCATTAAAAAAAGGGGATTGCCTATAATCATATATTTTCCCAGAATTTTTTAGTGCATGTGTCAACGATACCGTATCGATATCAGATAACCCTTTTTCATGAATGAGCATCAGCCAAAAACCGAGAAAATTTAAATCCAGTCTTCCAAGAGTGAATTCTTCAACAACTAAATTAACTAGTTTTGGACCAAGTTGTTTTTTTTCTGATGTTAGTTTAAGAATTTCCAAAAATTCAGTTTTGGGAATTAAAGGCTTCCGAATCGCTTTGTGTTCACCATAAGCAACTCTAGAAAAATCATAAATCTCTGGGTAGATTTTCCATATCTTATTTAATAAATCCTTATGATTGTCTTTCCATCTTTCAAGAAGTAGAACCGTAAGCGAGGAGATCTGGTGAGAGTGATAATAAGAGGGGTCAATTAGTAAATCAGATGGAACACCTCCCTTATACTTAAGGTAATCATAAATTTCAGTTATACCAACTGCCATTGATCGACTTTTTCCCTTTTTTTAAGAATTCCTTTATAAGATTTTGCAATATTGAATAGAACTTCTTTTGTGGAATTCAATTTGCTTAATTCTTTAAGTGTAAAGAATTCAAGACAAATACATTTTTTAGGCTCTGAAACTTTTATTTCTCCTAAATAATCTGTCACTAAAAAAAAACGTCCTTCCCACTCTTTCCCATCAAAAATAAATATACCGGCATGAAGAAGCTCAAACTTTTTTACTTTTAATCCAATTTCTTCTTCAATTTCTCGGCAAACTGCTTGTTCAAAGGTTTCATGTCGCTTTACACAGCCACCAGGGAAATTCCATTTCACAGTCCCTCTTTTCTCTCCTAAAGCCAAGTAATGACCTGCATCATTTAAAATAATCGCTCTAACAAATCTATTTTCATTCATAATGATAAATTTATTGAGTAGGTTTTCAGAATTTCTATAATTTCTTCGCCTTTTTCTTCTGGTGAAGAAACAGTTTGATTTACTTCTACGTAAACCTTTTGAAAGTCTTCTGCAAATAATCTTCCTGCTTCCAGCATAGGTTCTTGCGATTTAAAGGCCTCCATGAACCCTATTTCTTGGTCAAAAGATCGACCTCGCCTACTTATAAATTCTTCCCAAACTTGTTTAGTTAACCTTAATCCAATCAATATATCCGCATTAGGAAGTTTCTCGTAGTCTAAGCGTGCCATTTCTTTTGTCAATGCAAAATAGGGATCGTCAAGAGGGAGCAGCCACTCAAGACCAGGCTTGCCGAGATAGTTAAATAAAAGTTTATCGTAATAGGAATCCACCATTGAAACTTTTCCTAATTCACTGTCACCTTTAGCTTGATATAATTGTGGAACACGAAAGGAGCGAAACCAAGAAACGGCGGTGAATTTACCTGATTTTTCCCTCATTTCAACCGCTTTTGCCCAATCTTTTTCCTCCGGCTCATTATAAGATGAAATTTGATACTGCTTTGAAAGACATCTAACAATGCTTGATTTGCCAGACCCTGGGATACCAATAAAAGCAATAAAACTCATCTTATTTTTCTGTTATTAGGTTTCTATCCAATTTATTCTTTGTCCCAAATGCTTATAAGGTTAAAATTTTAAATTATTTAAAAGCCTATGACTCTAAATTCAAGTTTCCTTTAGTGGCTGTCCTCAAAAAACCTGAATCTCTCACTTAACTGATTGGGGATTGGTCAAATTAACAGCTAATACTCCGCCACTTTCTTAAAAGGAAATTTATTTTTATTGAATTGTTGATTGCATCGAATTGAAAAGTTACTGCACTAATGTTGAAGGATTTAAAAATCTTTCGCCATCTCTAATGTTAAAATGGATATACAAACTACGCTGTTTTCTTTTGACTCTCTAAGAACTCACTATATTAGCTAATCTAAAAATTAAATATTCGCTTTTATTTAGTTATAATTTTAAAATTCCCTCAACATTTAGTTGGGCGGTGGGAACCTCTTTCAGAAACTTAACTATGCTTAGAGTTGCCTTCGTTTGTCTTCTTAGAAATTTCGACTTAAAAAAATCTCCTTTCTTTGTTAAATCGAAAATATAAACCCTTAATAAGTATGGTCTTTAACCAGAAGAGGAACTAAGTAAATTGACAAATTAGAAAAAAATGGTTATCAACAACCCCAATGAACGAGGATAAAGTTATACGTGATTCCGTTCATGACTTAATTCAATTTTCAGGGGCTTCAAAACTAGATCAATTCCTCCTCAAAATTATAGACGCCCCAGAATTCCAACGACTTCGTAGAATTAAACAATTGGCAATGTCCAACCTTGTATATCAAGGTGCGGACCACACACGATTTGCACATTCGGTAGGTGCCATGTGGATGGCCAGACGTCTAGTTCGACATTTAAGGACACAATCAAAGGCAAGCTTTACGGACGAAGAAGAATGCCTTGTCACTTTGGCCGCACTTTTACACGATATAGGTCATGGCCCATTTTCACATGCCTTTGAGGGAGTTACCAAAGAAAGACATGAATTCAGAACAGGAGAAATAATTAGCGATCCTGATACTACAATAAACAAAATTCTCAAGGAATTTGATCCAATTGCCCCAGAGGAAATTGAGAATATTATTTTAAAACAATCTGAAAAAAATCATTTGAGCACGATAGTTTCAAGTCAATTGGATGCAGACCGTTTGGACTATATTGCCAGAGACACTTTAATGACTGGCGCTAAATATGGCCGTTTTGACCTTGAATGGCTTTTCCATACCATAACATTTAATCCAATAAAAAAATGTTTGGTCGTAAGTTATAAGGGCCTTTCCGCGGTTGAGGCTTATTTAATTGCCAGACACAATTTGTACAAGAATGTTTATTTTCACAAAACCGTAAGATCAGCAGAGATAATGCTTAGGAAAGCACTTCAGCGAGCAAAACAGCTTGTTAAAGAAGGTAAACTAAAGTTAGAACAACTCGAATATTTGCCTATTTGCAACTTGCTGTCCGATAAAAAAGTCGAACTTAAATACTATTTGGAATTAGACGATTCAATGATTCTACAGGTCTTAAAATCATGGAGAAATCATCCAGATAAAACTTTAAGTTATTTAGCGAATGGAATCATCAATCGGCATCTATTGAAAGCCATTGATCTGACAGACATTAAAAGTTATGAAGAAATCAACCATGTCCATAAAACTTCCAAAGAAGAAGTGAGCAGGCAAAATTTTGATCCTGAATACTTTTGCGTAATGGATGAACCAAAAGACATCGCCTATAAATCCTATTCTCCTGATGAAGATGAGCCAGATACGGTTGTTTATATTCAAAGCCGTGAAGGATCACTTAATGAAGTTTCTAGGATATCATCAACAATTAGATCCCTTTCAGAGCAGCTTATGATGCATCGCTTATATGTACCAGAAGAGGCAAGAGACAAAATAAATTTAGTTCTTAATTCAGAACCTAATTTTCGGGGGAAAAACAATGAATAATTTATTGAAAATTGCAAATCTTATAGCTGCACATCCAAATAAAAAAATTGAAGGTAGGATTAGGGTTCAAAAAACCGTTCACATATTAAAACATTTTGGTGTCTCATTTGATGAAGACTTTAGTTTTTTTCATTTCGGCCCATTTTCACAAGAACTTTTTTACGAAATCAATGAATTAGTGAAAAGGTATGGAATACTTGAAGAAAAAGGAGGCCCTCCTTCCGGAAGTTATACTTATATTTTAACTAGGATTGGGGAAGAAGCTTTAAAAGATTTTCCTTTAGAAACCTTAGAAAAAGATATAGTCAAAAAAACCGTTGATTTACTCATTAAATATGATACCAGAGCCCTTGAATTACTAAGTTCCTATTTTTATCTTGAAGATGGTTCTTATAAAATAAAAGGCAACGACTATTGGGAGGCTGTTCAAACATTAAAAAAAGACAGGGCAAATACTGAAAACATTGGAAATGCAAAAAAACTAAAAACTGATTTGGAGAAAGAATTTGCTCTTAATCCCGTTTAATTTTAATGCCCATTGACCCAAAACAAAAAACCTGAGCTAGGACCTACTTGAAGAAGAGACCTGTTGATATTTAGAGAACAGTTTCTTTATCCTTCAGTCCAGGCCAATGTGAGATGAAACTATTAAAAATCCTGTCGGCCATTCCTTTATCCTCTTGAATATCTTGACATTCCTTTTTAATAAACTCCTCTACTTCCTCATAAAGAGAGTCTACCCAGGCCAAAAGTTGATGAGGCTCCAACTGAGCTGCTTGGCAAAATCGCAGAAAGCCCCCATAGAGTCCCTTTAATCGAGAAAACCAAAGCCGTTCCTCCTCAATTGCTTGTTGTGTGAAATCATAAAAAGGCTTCACCTTTTTCTCATATTCTTGCCATATCGTGGACGTTTCCAAGGGGACTGAGCCATGCTCCGTCAAGGCCAGATCGAACCCTTTTTCAAAGAAAGAGCCAACTAAATAAAAGGTATTTTTCTTTAATTTGGCCTTGTCTGCTTGTCCTTTTGTATGAAACCAATGTGCTGCGAAGAGATACGTGATTATTTGTGATGAATCGTGAAATTCCCAAAATTTTTGATCTTGCATGGTGTATTTATGGATGGGGCAGGAACGGATTAAGGCTTCTATTTCAGCGTCATCACCACGGCCAAAGGCTTCTAGAAGCAAGACAAGCCGCTCCATTGGAAATAGCCGCCCATACCCACCCCGTAATTTTTTGGAATTCATGATGTCTTCCTCAATTTCAAGGCCGACTCCACAGCCGTGAGCCGTTGTTCTACTTGAGCTGCTTCGATGACTTTTGTTGTGGTAGCCAGCATACCCATGAGAGTATTCCCTTCCTGAGGGCAAAGGGTGCCGTCTGCCACTTTTTCTACTATTAGGGCCATCGCCTGGACTATTTCCTCCAATCTACCGGGTGCCTGAATATCTATTTGGATTGTTCGTTCTTTCTTAGGGGGGAGGATTCGTTCCAGGCAGAGCTTGAGGGCAACAGGACGTCCTTTTAGGGCCAATTGGATGCATTTCCGGGTTAGGGCTTCCGCCTCCCCATCCAATAGCGCTTGAGCCATAAGCGTGGTTTTGTTCTTGGTCCCTTTCGGTCGTCCATCAGGGTTACCGCTCTGGCCTTTTACCCATTTTCCCTTCTCCTGTTTTTGACCTGTATTTTCAGGTGATGGTTTCAATTTTTGTGTTTCCTACTAAGTATTGGGAATGCAGAAATTGCAGAAAATTAAGGGTATCAACATTTTAAATAGAAAAAATTTAGCTCAATTCCTCCCCTCGCTATACCGTCCATTGATTGAGTCCCACAGCAACTCCACCGCACCGATTTTCCCCACTTGGCGAGATCTGATCTTTTGAATATGCAGTTGCACACGCTGGTCATCACCTCCGACATCCCGATAGATCGACAAACAATTGTCTGCTTTGTTCCGCCAATGGGCGGCACCACTAATGTCATAGGGCGTTGGCACTGGATAGGTACCATCGGTGTCGTTCTTTTTGAGTTTCGTGGGATGGGCCACAAGCCAGACATGCACCTCATGGTTTCGGGCAAATCGGCGCACCTTCGTCAGACATTTTGAGATATACTCCGCCTCTGTCAAATTGATAGGTCGTGAATGATCGAGTTCATTCCATGGATCAATGATTAGTCCGTTAATGCCGTACCGTTTAACTGCTTGTCCTGCAAGTTCTAATATTTTTTCAATGGTCATTTCTGTTTCCGGAGGACTAAAAAAAGCAAAATGGTCTTGCAACCATTGAATGCCATCCACGAGGTCTTGATGCTCCATCCGTTGTGTAGGACCTTGACCGAATGGTTTGCCGTTATACTTTTCCAACAACTTAGCCAGATGGTCCTGTAAGGGCCAATTTTCTGGGCTGCATACCCCAATCACCCATCCCTGTTGATCGGCCAAATTAATGACCATGGCATCTAAGAATTCTGATTTGCCGTGGCCAGGAATTCCCGTGACAATGGTGAGTTGACCAAGTTTGACCGTATAGTGTTGATCTACGCTTTTCCATCCGGTGGAAAGCCCGCCTTTCCAGCCTTCTTCATGCAGCTGAAAAACTTTGTCGATTAAGTCTTTGGGTTCTACGATGCCAGCAATCGGCCAGGGTTTGGCATTATTAAGAACCTCTTCTAGAACGCTTGCGCCGAAAGCGCTAAGGCACTCGTTGGCATCTTTGCACCCCTCCGGCCATTGCACCCGATAACATCGTTCAGGCCCTAACCTCCTTGCCAGTTCAGCCTCTAGGGTTGCCCCTGGTCCGTCGTTATCCACGGCCAGGATAATCTTTTTCAGCCCGACTAATTCCTGTTCGCAATTGCGAATATATTCAAATTTTGTGTCAGTGGGTTTTGATTTCGCTGGCGGTGCCCCATCTGGGACACTCAAGACATTAACCACACCCGCCACTTCACAGGCCAGCTTGTCCAACTCCCCTTCGACAATCACCGCCCAATCGAGTCCATCCAGATCATCCAAGCCATAGAATATTTTTTCCGCGCCAGCTTCCTGCGTGAAGGCTTTACTCTCCCAAGCGCGATATTTCACGTTGACCACTTCCCCTTTGCGGTAATAGGGAAATTGAATGGCATCAACGTCTTTCTCTATTGCAGGGAAAAACTTCTTCCCCAAGGTGATCTTGTTGCGTTTGACCACCTCCTGGGAAATGCCGCGCCCCTGAAACCAGGACACCAATGGAGCTTCGGGCTTATCGCTTGGTGTGTACGTTGGCCGTTTGTATGTTTTCCTGGCTCGACGCATTCCAAAATCATCCAAATTTTTCAAACTACCAGACCAATCGCAATTGTGACACTTCCACAGCTTTTTATCTGTGTTGACGGATAAGCAGGGGTCTTTTGAGTTCTTCCGACTGGCCGAACATTGGGGACACGTCGTTTTGACATTGCCCATCCGACCCCGCGTATCAATGCCAACGTCGGCAAAGGTTTTGCTCACAAGGCCACCTTAATCTTTCTTGGCGTTTTATTCCCGCCAGGGGAAATTTTCTTCTTTTCTTTGGTTATAAGAGGATCGGGTGACACCATGTCACCCTTTTTGGAAAAATTGTCACCGTTTCGTTGGGGAAAGGATGACAAATTGTCATGGTTTTCCACATACGTGAACTGGAAACGGTGCGTCCGTTTCCGTCCTCCGCCTTTTGAAATCTTGACTAGTCCAGCCCTTTCAATCTCCGGCAAAATGCGCTGAATCTGGCGTGGACTGAGTCCCGTGTATTGGGCCAAAGTTATAACCGACGGCCAGGCAATTCCTTTTTCATTGGCATAATTGGCCAAAAGGATAGTCACCAATTTTACGTTTCCACGGACACTCGTGTTACCAAACACCCATCTCAAAATTGGCAACGACATCATTCATCCTATTCCCAATGTTGTGTTGTTTTTCAAAGTCTTTACTTCAACCGAAGCTACTTACTGGGAATAGCCGGATGGTAATTGGCCAAAAGGCGTTCGGCCTCTTCTTCGGGAATACAAATGATTCGCCCTACCTTGTGATAGGAGATTTCGCGCTTGAGAATCTTTTTCCGAATTGTTGAAGGTTGATACCCTACTTGCTCCGCAAATTCAGAGATCCGTAACAACTTTTTTTTGCTCCCCATACAATTCCTCCAATCGCGATTAAGAATTGACAATCACATTTACGCCTATTATTCTCACACCATTGCTACGCTAATGTATATAATTATACCGTTGCAACGGCAATGAAACGGTAATAGACTTAGAAAGGAAAAAAGCCTTTTATGCAAATTGCTAAAAAGGAATTGCAGGCTAGTAGAGAAAAAGGGTTCATTACCCTCTGGCCTGTGGCGGCCGGATACCGCATTGAAGATGGAGTCGTGATTAGGGAGGGAAATCCTTTGAGAAGGGGCTATCCTCTAATGAGCCACCCAGAATTACCGGCCGAGATTTCCAAGCTCCAGAGGGGTGATGAAATGCGCTTACTCCATTTCCTGAAAATCTACGGTGAATTGGGGTATGTGAAATTTACGGATCGAAGGAACAAAAAAATCAAAGGGGACCCCATAGCGTGGATTTGGACCCATGCCCAAACTCTTCACTTTTGTCTAGAACTCCTTAATGGACTCAAAAGTAAAGACAAGAAGTTAATAACAACCGTGTTACGTGCTGGAAGATACCGAGGACAAACCTCGGAAATGATTCTGGTGGCCATGGGAGCAAAGTTTAAGGACCTCCCCATTCTACCTAAGAAGCTCATAACAGAGGGAGGTCCCCTAGAATACGCCGAGAAACTCTTATGTGATTTAATTAATTCAAATCTAATAAATGTCCGCCCCAAAATTTACAGGGAGGAGGAGGGGCCACACTTACGATTCACAATTGGGACCCTAATCGAAGCAGCCTACTGGCTGCTTGCGAATGACTATGTTGGAGGATGGTTAAAGCGTTGCGAAGCTCCCAACTGCGGGAGTTTGTTTCTCCAAACAGACAAAAGGCAAACGTTTTGTCCCAAGGGACTTAGGCAAGAAAGTCTGTGTGCCAGTAGGGTACGGCTCCAACGATTCAGGGATTCTAAAAAGTAACTTAACCTCAAAATTGAGAAAGGAGGGAAAATTCATGGCACGAAAAGATGGCAAGGATCGGGGCATTCAAGAAAAGCCCAAAGGGTCAGGCAAATGGTGGGTTCGGTTATTTGTGAAAGGACGGGAACGCCGATATCGGTGTGACTCAAAATCCCAAGCCAAGGCTCTCTATGGCCGATTGAAAGCCGAACTCCGAGAAGGAACCTACTTTCCTGAACAGTTTGTGCAGACAAAAGAAGTGACTCTCCGAACGTGGATTGATCGTTATCTGGAAGGATCAAACAATCGAAGCATTCAAAATGAACGACATTATGGGCGGTTTTGGAAATTGCTCCTAGGTAAGCGGTTGCTTTCCCAAGTGACCACCGATGATTGTCGAAGGATTCAAGCTAAATTGAATGCCAGGCGATCAAAGGTGAAGCTCCGAGGAAAGGAAACTCGGAAAACGGGAAGGCTCTCACCTGCCACTATCAACCGTCGTTTTGCCTTTCTTCGGCATGTGCTGATGGTGGCCATGAAGGATGAACTCATCTCTCGCAATCCAGTAACAAGCTTGAAATTCTTTCCTGAGCCAAAACGCACCCGCTATTACAGTGATTTTGAATTGACCCGGCTTAAGACTCATATGGAGAAAAACCATTGGGATTTAGTGGCCTTTGCCATTGAGACTGGTTTACGTCGTGCCGATCAATTTTCACTTAAATGGTCCCAGGTCACACTGGAAACCTCTACCGTAGTCATTCCCCTTCCTAAAGGTGGAAAGACCCTCCATATCCCTCTAAGTGAGTTTGCTAAGGATATTCTTCGGTCCCTGGATTCCTTTTTAACCTCTCCCTATGTCTTCCCCAGTCCAGACAATCCCTTGAAAGCTCGTAGCCCCATTTGTTTCATTGCTAAGGTCTTTAAGCCTGCATTAAAAAAAGCCGGGATATCAGATGGACGGTGGCACGATCTCCGCCATACCGCCGCTTCCAGGAGAGTGATGGCCGGAGTGGATTTGTATACCGTGAAGGAAATTCTTGGCCATCGGGATATCAGCACCACCGTGCGATATGCCCACCTCTCACCAGGCTTCCTTCAGGATGCCATCAACCGGGGAAGTTTAGTTGGAACCGGGACCAAAACCGGGACCAGCGAGGTAGAAGGGCTAATACCTGAAAAGGATGACGTGATGGAAGTGTTTGAAAGAAAAGATGAAATTGGCTGGCTGGGGGACCAGGAATCG
>DOFS01000624.1:52984-62165 GCA_003523945.1 Nitrospiraceae bacterium
GGTTCTAAGATCCAAAATCTTAGAGACTTCATTCCTTCCACTTCCTTCTTTTTCACAAGTATTTGATATTTAAACAATCACTATCCTATAATTTCCTCCAATCATGAGGAAATTCCCTTCAATTCCCGTCCAACAGTCTACACAGAGTCTACACGGAGGCTGGTGCTAATGGCCGGTTCCTCCGCCAGAGTCAACCTCACCAAGCGTAAAATTGATGCGTTGCCGCTACCGTCGGCCGGTCAAGTCATCATACGGGACCGGGATCTACCAGGGTTTGCGCTTCGAGCCACAAAAGGCAGCAAAGCCTTTATTGTCGAAAGACGAGTCAAGGGAAGGCTGCATCGGGTGGTCATTGGCCCTTATGGAGCCTGGACCGTCGATGGTGCCCGGGATGAGGCACGGGAGATTCTCGGTAAGCTGGCGCGGGGGGAATCGTTATCATCCTCTCGAGGTGAATTGACGTTTGAAAAATTCGCCGAGCTCTATCTTGAGCGGTATGCCGTCCGGAAGAAAAGTTACCTCCATGAAAAGGGGCGGCTGAAACACCTGGCGCACTGGAACACCTGGAAACTCTCGGCGATCACTCGGAACGATGTGGCGGAACTACATAGCAAGATGGGGAAGACTCATCCGGTCGGCGCGAATCGAGTCCTAGCCTTATTGCGAACCATGTTTCGGTTAGCCGTGGCCTGGGGGTATCTCAAAACCAGTCCGGCTACCCATATCAGCATGTTTCCGGAAATCTCGCGGGATCGATTTGTCCAGCCAGATGAACTCCCCAGACTATTAACGGCCTTGAAGGCTGAAACGAACCCCTACATTAAGTCGGCCTTGATGATGTGCTTACTGACCGGCGCCAGACGAACAGAAGTTTTAACGGCCAAATGGGACGATATAGATTTAACGGCCGGCACCTGGCGGATTCCAGAAACGAAGTCAGGGCGCTGGCACTTGCTACCTTTGCCTGGGCCGTTGGTGCAGATTCTCAGCGATCTTCCACGACAAAAAGATAATCCCTATGTCTTTGTGGGGCAGCATGGGAAAGGCCATTTACGAAATATTTCAAAGGCCTGGGGAGCCATTCGCACCGAAGCTGGACTTCCCGATGTGCGGATCCACGACCTGAGACGAACCCTCGGCAGTTGGATTGCCGGAACCGGGGTGAGCCTGCAGGTGATTGGTAAAATTTTGAACCACCAGCATACCAATACCACGGCCATCTATTCCCGGTTGAACTTGGATCCGTTGCGAGAAGTCTTAGATGTGAATGCTCGTAAAATGTTGACCATCGGAGAGAATCACCACCATGAAGATCAAAGCCAAGAAACAGACGACGCAACCATTTCCACCTGAAGCCGTCAAGGCTGATGGCTCTCTGTTGTATCTCATTCAAGAAAGGGATACAGCTATCCAGAAAGGGCAATCCGACCGAGGGATACTGCTCGCCGGACTGGTGCGAAGTACAGAAAATCCCGCGTTACAGACTCCACTATCAGCGCTGAATAGTTTGATTGTTGCTGGACAAGCCGGGGTTGTGGCGCCAGCCTGGGCGGTGCAATTAGTTGATCAGGGACTCAGGCGGCGAATACAAGACCAGGACGCGAAGCTTGATACGATTTTTGGCTTTGCACCAGGCGGCGAAGCTGAAGCAGTCTTCCGGACCTTGCGAAATGAAAAAGTTATCGTGCGCATTCATATCATGGTCTCCAGTGGGGAAGGTGTCGGCGCGGCCTGTCTTACGATGGCTAAAAGACTGCGTGACATGAGAGATTGGAATCAGACCTGTTATGATTTGGGCTTTACTCGTGATGGCTCAACAGACCCAGACCGCGTGGCGAAACGTCTGCAAACCCTGTATCAAGAATGGAAACGCACAACTCCCGCTGAAGACCTGGGGCTATGGGCCACGCTTGGAAAATCCCCTGACCTTCTCCCGCTCCTCTTGAACGAGTGAATCTCATTTTGTCAAGCAACTGAAGACCCGCTCTTCAGTTGCTGTTTACTTTCCCCGCTTTCCTTCAAAATTCCCTCCATGATGCTTAACAACACGGAGGGGCCTATGCACAACACTGATCTTTTAACCGCCGAACAGGTTTCGGCCAGTTATGGTTTTGTCACCCCCAAGACGCTGGCGAATTGGCGATGCAGGGGGACCGGGCCAAAGTTCGTAAAGGTGGGGCATTGCATCCGCTACCGACCGGCGGATGTCCAGGAGTGGATTGAGTCCCGAACCTTTCGTTCGACGGCTCACTACCATGAGCAGAAGGCGGGCAATTGAACCCATTTCCGCCAATGGTGGCGACGCAAAATAACAACGGGATTCAATCGGGAGAAGCCTTCTATGCCTTCAATTAAGCGTTGGTTCCACTTGTCACAAGAAATAAATCGAGATCCTGAGTTTCGGGAATATGTCAAAAAATTCGGATTGGGTGGGCTACGATTTTGGTTGGAGGCCCTAGCCACTCTCGATAGAACGGACAATTTTTGGGATCTTCATCGGGGGTTTGATCTGGGGTTGTTGGCCGCATCATGTCAAACAAAGACCAGCATCATCCGTGGATCATACGAACATCTGGTCAACATCAATTGGCTTAGAGTCGGTGTTGATCAAGGCATGAAGATGTTCATATATGCCCCTAACTGGGCGAAATACAACAAGAAGCGGGAGGATAAAGGGAGCATGTCGGATACCTTACGGGGGGATGAAAATTTACATCCTATTCCTTCTCCTATTCCTTCTCCTATTCCTAAGAAAGAAGAGAAGAGTATAGCCGTTTCGGATAAACCAAAACGGCCACCGCGGCAAAGTTTTGAGGAGTGGTGGGAAGCAGAGGTTAAATCGAGTCCAGCTTATGCGGGGATCAACCTTGAGCGTGAGCTTGCCAAAATGAAAGTCTGGCTGACGAAGCCGGAAAACAGAGGACGAAAACTAACTACAAAATTTGCGCTGAACTGGTTGAACAAAATCGACCCGGGCGAGAGTGTGAACGGACACGGTTCCTCTTCGGGCTCCAAAGCTTGTTGGAAGCGGATTGAGGATGGCGACAACCTACGGCCCTGCAAAGGTCGGGTGGTGGGGATCGTCAATGGCAATGCTCATTGCGATCAACACCCAGTTATGGCGATGAATGGAGTGACGGCATGAGCGGCGCTATGGATCTTTTCGACCCGGAGGCGGAACGGGCCGTCATTGCCGCCATCGTGTTCGAAGATGTGGCCCTGATACGGGTGCGGGATATCCTCAACCCTCAAGACTTTAATTCTGAAAAATGCCGAATTATTTACGAATCTTGTCTACGATTGCAGGGTAAAAATATCAGTCGAGACCCCCTCACCGTGAGCGACGAATTACGGCAGGCTAACGAGCTGGAAACGGTGGGAGGTAGCGTGTTCCTTGGGGAACTAGCGAAGGAATTTATTTCACTCGCCAACCTCACTCATCATGCCGAAATTGTGAAACGGCTAAGCCGGCAACGCATGACCGTCAAGGAGATTCATAAGCTTTACCTTGAGGCCCAGCAATGCGAAGACCCCGAAGGCTTAGTGGGAACATTTTATACGAAAATGGTTCAACGTCTTGGCGTGGACCGGGGCGAATTCGTCGATATGACTGTGGCGATCAATAGCTTCATGGACTTGCTCGACCAGCGTAAAAATGGGGAAGTGCTGAACGGATGGCCTACGGGGTTGCAATCGCTGGACAAACGAATCGGAGGATGGAAAAACGGGCATCTAGGCATTATTGCGGGAAGGCCCAGCCAGGGCAAAACAAGCCTGGCCCTTTGCGGGGCCATGGCATCGGCCAAGGCTGGCGCCAAAGTGTCCATTTTCTCCCTAGAAATGGGAACCACTGAATTGGTGCAGCGGTTTATCACTCAAAGTAACGAACATTTGACGATGAAGGCCCTCAACGATGCAACGCTCTCTCAATTGGGCTGGATCGAGCTTGTGAATGTTTCAGAGAGCCTCTCACACCTTCCTATAAAAATTTGTGACAGCACAAATTTGACGCTTGAGAAAATTGCCTCAATGGCGAATCTGTTGAAATTGCGTGGAGGCCTGGACCTCCTTGTACTTGACTACCTTCAGCTTTTGAGCCTGGATGAGCGGGGCATTAGTCGGCAAGAGGCCGTAAGCGGCGCCTCACGAAAATTGAAAATTCTGGCAAAAGACCTGGATATTTCGGTACTCGTTTTAAGCCAACTCAATCGAAAATGTGAAGACCGTGAGGACAAGCGGCCACATTTGGCAGACCTACGCGAATCAGGTGCGATCGAACAGGATGCGGATGTGGTGGTCATGCTGTATCGGGATGAATTCTACAATCCGGAATCTGCCTATAAAGGTCAAGCTGAGGTTCTCGTCAGGAAGCAACGGAATGGGCCCACCGGGGAGTTTATGGTTGATTGGATTGAGTCGAATGCTGCCTTCAAGGATCACATAGGAATTCCGGTCTGATTTTATTTATTTCAAAAAACATCGAAAGGAGCGCGTGAATGGATGATCTATTGAAACAGGAAGGCCTGACCCGGTTTCTGTGTGAATCGTGCGTCCAAACGCGAAGCTACCACTTGCGAGGCGAAACCGTCGAGAGCTGGTGATGTCCACATCATGCGCGCCTGGTCGTCTGGAGTGATGCGGCTGGCGGCGTTGCGTTGCCGAACATCGATGACGCAACCTATTTTGCTATGGTCCGAGACCTAACAGGGTTGGCGCGGATGTTGGCCGCTCAAGCACAGGCTAAGAAGAATTGAAATACTGGTTACTTTGTAGTAATCTAGTATCAATAAGTTACCTACTCCACAACGACCGGATATCTGCGTGGGGGAATGAGAAGAGGCTTGGCTGCCCCTCAAGGACTAACGAGCGATAGATTTTCGCCGTTACCTTTGAGGGGTTTTTTTATGCCCCTCAGAGTGGCGGCGGCTTTGAAAGGAATTTTATGAATGGATAAAAGAAAAGTGATTGGGCAAACCTTCACGCGGCAAGCGACCTTCAACCGGAAGGCGATCGATGCGGAGAAGCGCACCGTCGAGGTGTCGTTTTCCTCCGAGTCGGAAGAAGTCACCAGATGGTTCGGTATCGAGATTCTAGATCATAGTCCGGGCGCGGTTCAGTTGCAGCGCCTAAATGATAATGGGCCGGCGTTAGTCAACCATGATGTTGATCGGCTGGTCGGTGTGATCGAAAAAAGTTGGATTGACCAACGAGACAAAGTGGGCCGGGCGAGTATCCGCTTCGGGCAATCCGCTCGAGCTCAAGAAGCCTGGCAGGACGTGCAGGACGGGATCCTGGTGCATACGTCGGTTGGTTATGCGATCAATGAAATGGTCAGAGAGAAAACCTCAGACAAGGAGCCTGAACGGTACCGCGTGACGAGCTGGACGCCATTGGAAATCAGTCTGGTCAGCGTGCCGGCGGATATCGCGGTGGGCGTGGGGCGAGATTATTCAACACTACACAAAGGGAACACTATGCCACGAAGAGATGAACCACAAATTTTGACTGAACAAGAACAACGAGAGGAAGACGCCTTGCTTGGCCGGACGTGGAGCGATTCGGAGAAGGAGCGCCACAGGGCTAGTGAGATTCTCGCATTGGCGCGGGAGTTTCCCTATGACAAAACATGGGCGCGGAACTTGGCCGACTCTGCCATACAGCGCGGAACGTCCATTGCTCAATTCAGGAAAGCCCTCATGGCCGCCATTGAGGACCGGGCACCTGGGCCGATGAACTTGGCGCATGATATCGGCCTGGATTCCCGGGATGTCAAAAAATACTCTCTATTGCGATTGATTCAGGCGCAATTGACCGGGCAACCGGATCGGGCCGGGTATGAGTTGGAAGTTTCACGGGCCTTAGAATCACAGTATGGGCGGCAGCCTCAGGGTGTGCTGATTCCCTGGCAACACCTCATGAGTAAACGGTTGCTCGAGATTGGAACATCACAGAGCGGCGCGTCTTTGGTGGGAACAACCCATCTGTCCAGTGAGTTTATTGACATTCTGCGAAACCATAGCTTGATCGTGAAGTTAGGGGCGCGTCTCCTGGATGACCTGCATGGGAATGTCTCGATTCCTAAAAAGACGGCGGCCTCTACGGGCACGTGGGTTGCGGAAAACAATGCACCTTCGGAGTCCAATCCAGCATTCGACTCGGTATCTCTGACGCCAAAATCTATTAGCGCCTGGTCCGAGTACACCAGAAAAATGTTGTTGCAAAGTTCACCAAGCATAGAAGGTTTAGTGATGGATGACTTGAGCGCGGGCCTCGGTACCGGCATCGATGCGGCCATCATTAACGGTTCCGGCGAGAGCAACCAACCGCTCGGCATTTTGGGGCAACAAGGCCTCTCGATTGTCGAACTGGGCGCACAAGGTGCGGCGCCAACCTGGGAAAAGATTGTTGCCCTGGAAAGTGCGGTGGCGGCCGGTAATGCCGATCTAGGAATGCTGGCCTATCTGACCAATTCCAAAGTTCGCGGCAAGCTGAAAACGACCGAGAAATTTGAGGGGACGAACGGCCAAGCCATTTGGCCGGATGTGCCTTTGGTTGACGGCCTCGGCACATTGAACGGATATCGAGCTGGCGTGTCGAACAACGTGCCTTCCAATCTCGAGAAGGCCACAACCGGCGTGAATCTGTCGGCTATTCTGTTCGGGAATTTTGCCGATATCCTGATTGGCCGTTGGTCTGGCGTCTATGACTTGTTGATTGATCCATACAGCCAATCCAAAAAAGGCAATGTGATCGTTTCAGCATTTTCAGATGTCGATGTGGCACTGAGGAATATTGAGTCCTTCGCGGCCATTATCGATTGCGCGACCGCGTAACCCATGCGCGTGGTCCATGCCGGGACGCGGCTGGTTGATTGCCCGGCGGGGTGCCTCCTTTGCCCACCCCAGAGCCCAACGACCAGCAACCGGAACCCCACGCCTCGAAAGGGGCGCGGGCTATCCGGCTATCCTTCCACCAAGAGAGAACACCATGGCACACACCACCTTGATCTCAAGCGGGCTACGCTGCCGGTACTGCTACTCACTGTTGCACGTGGGACAAGTGAACGAACAGACACGAGGATACTGTGAGCCGGTGACTCGAACCGGAATGGTTTGTGATAGATGCGGATCAGTGGACAGTCCAAGCCGATCATTTTCCACAGACAATGATAAAAGATAATACGCTCAATAGGTTAAATGGGTCCCTTCTCGTCTCTGGTGGGAGCGGAGGCCATCGCGCCCGCATGTCCTCGCTAAATTTTCATTTTTTTTTATGGTTGTAAGAATCCTGTCCAAAGTTGATTGAAATGCGTGGAAAGAAAAAAGAAATCCCGGCAGAAGATGGCGAATGCGAAGCGTATTTATGGAGCATTGGACAGCTTGCCCACTTCTGCGAGACGTCAGAGCGCACGATTCGGCGGTATTGTCGGGAAGGCCTGGAACGGCGCAAGGATGGCCGGTTTAATGCCCGGGAAAGTATTTTCCAGATTCATCGAAAAATTCTGACAGGAGATTTTTGAAATGTTCGTCATGCCAGCGCATCGAGCAAATTGAACCACTGGGATTCTCCAGGGAGGACGTCAACAGGGTTCACACCCTCCAGGTCGCCACTCAATGCGGTTGGAACAGCTAAGGATAGATGATATTGATGAGGTCTGTTCTCTGCGGATCACGAGAAAAGAAAGAGTTTTTGGAGTTCTTGACTGGGGCCTCCTTCACCTCTTGGAAGGACACGCAACACCAAATTTGTCCACCCCATATAAGGCACACCTAGTTTATAGGGACAATTTTTAGATTTATAAAATCTAGACCCTCACCAACGGCTTTTTGTATTTCAATATCAATTTCCTCCGTTGAAGGGGTTCGGTAGCCCATATCCTTTAAATATGCAATTGCCTCTTCTGGGGATTCACACAAATGGTCGGTTTCAATATTTTCTCCACTTTGTATTATGCCAGATGGATTCTCCTCATCTCGGATTATAAATGATAGATTCCCGGTCTGCTCCAAAAGGCCATCAGCGTATAGATATTTTGGTTGATTCCCCATTTTAGCTAGCCTCGCTTGTTAATCGGCGCAACCCTATTTCATCGGGATAAATAGTTTCATCCAGATGATGAGCTTACTTCCCCTTCGGCAGCGGCCCTTTATTTTCTAACTCTTAAATCTTTCCTTATGCAGACTCATCTGCCTTTTTTCCCACGTCGCCCTTGTTTGGCTTTATTTCGATTCCTACGCAGGTCTTCGGGAGACATTGTAACCTTTTTATACTTGCTATTAGATTGATTAATCTCCTTTACAAAATCCATTTGTTCAAGTGATGGCACTCGGAAGGTAAATACAGTTTTCTTATCAAAATTGGTGATAGCAAAGTCTCCGCTTCGGATTATATCCATACCTATTAATACATCCCCACCAACAAATTCACCTTCACTCACTTTTACTGCAGAAAAAGCCACACCGTTCGGAAGATAAACATTTATTAAATAGGTATGAACCTGACACCGACCATGAACACCAGTGACTTCAGCTATTCCACTAGGCTTTAAGCCTAGGTCTGAGGCTACTTTTTTGGTAATAACGGTGTTAGTAGCACCAGTATCCCAAATGGCAATATAATCTGATTTTTTTTTGAGTAATTCGGAGGTCTGAGTTGGCGTAAAAGCTTCGCTAACTTTTATTTGATTGGTTAAGGCAGGAAGGAGGCCAGATCCAATGGTAGTGAAGGCCCTTACATCTTTATTGAGATACTTCACTAGACAGTGTCGTCAGTGAAAAACTACTCTAGAGTGAAACGTTTGGGTATAGCTTTCATTGCCTGGCAAACATTTTTGAATTAGAAAGCTCCCTGGAGCATAGTCTTGTTTGGAGGCTTCATAGGCTTCAATTTCAGTGTCGTAATCTCCCACCACACTTTCATTCACAATCACAATGTACTTGCCCTCATATTGGCGAACCAATTGATCTTGATTGGCTTTATAAAATTCAAATTCTTTTTCTAGGCTCATGGTCATCATGTTATGATTTATCGGATAGTGGGTCAATGAGCTTAAAGGTCCAAAGACATTTCATAAAGTGGCACGAAAGCTTAATTTAGTATACACATAGTCTACAATATAAATTTTGTCTTTTCAATTGCTTCCTAACATATTGTTTTTATTGGCTGGGGGACCAGGAATCGA
>DOFS01000315.1:0-5980 GCA_003523945.1 Nitrospiraceae bacterium
TGCACCCGCTGCCCGGGTCAGCAAAGATCGGAGTCAGGTTTTTTTTGACCCATTTTGTACAGATGCTGAGTAGAGGCACTTTTTACATTTGAGGCAAGGAAGTGGTGTATCAAAAGGAGTTTTGGGAGAGGGTGCTGTGCTTGTTAAGCCTCCAGCTGGGTTCTAATGTAAGATTAAGCTCCCTTTTCACTCACAGTGATAAAGGTAAAATGAGGGTGACCGTGGTCCCTGCCCAACATGCTTTACCCAGGGTGGGAATTACGAGACAGTAGATATAAAAGGAGCCACAAGCCGAATTTTGTATAGGGAATGAGGCACGCACTTGCCCGACAAATTTTCAATTGAGTGTCCAGCCAAGCGCCAGACTTTTCTCTGCGTGGAGTACAACAGTCAAAGAAACTCCGGTCATATTGGGTGTCAAATCCATGGTCATGAATTCCTTTCAGAACGAGAAAATATTAAAGCGGTACAGCCCAGCCAAATCCACCTGGCATTGCCGTCTAACGTCTAGTGTGGCAATCGGCACAGAAAGTGTCTGCTGTGTCGGTGCTCATAATGGATCGTGTTGACAGAGGAGGTGCATGACAATGCGTACCAACACGTTCTTTTCTTCCGGACGGCTTTCCGCGATCATCAGGGTCATGGCTACCAGTGCGGCATCCGAAATCAAACGCGTCCCGGTGGCATTGGTCAGTACGCTGTTGCGTTCCAGAAACCAAAGAAATAACGCAGCCGCGATACGCTTGTTGCCATCCACAAAGGAGTGGTTTTTCACCAGGAAATACAATAAGTGGGCCGCTTTCTCTTCCAAGCTTGAATAGAGATCTTGCCCACCGAACGTTTGCATGATCGCTTGAAGACTACTGTGCAGGCTTTCATCTTTTTCCTGACCGAAGAGGGCTGAGCTTCCAAAGCGCTCGCGGAGGCGCGCCACGATATCGATGGCTTCTTGATAAGTTAAGGCGTAACGTGTCTGGCTCCCGGCCCTGGGGGCTGGCACCCGTTGGTGGTCATAATCGTCAAGCAGGTCGAGTGCCCGGCTATACTCGCCTACCATGCGGAGGAGCGCGGTGGCCTCATCGCCGGAAAGATCCCTGTGTTTCGCCATGGTCGCTACCAGCCGTACCGTCTGTTGGAGTTCCTCCAGCCGACGCTGGTTAACGGAATAGCCTTTCACCAGATGATCTCGCAATATCTGTGTCGCCCAGATGCGGAACTGGGTTCCACGCTTCGAATTAACACGGTAACCGACGGAGATAATGGCGTCCAGGTTGTAGTGTTTAATCGTGCGAGTGACCCGTCGTTTGCCTTCCATTTGAACTACCGAGGAATCCTCGGCAGTTGCCGATTCGTCCAGTTCACCTTCGTTGAAGATGTTCTTCAAATGTAAGCCGATGTTGTCCGTGGATGTATCGAATAGGTCTGAAATTTGCCGTTGCGTAAGCCAGACGGACTCCTGCTCAAGTCGCACGTCCACCCGAATTTCGCCGTCCTGGGTCTCATAAACGACAATTTCTCCGCTTGCCGTGCTCATTGCATAGAGTCTCTCAGAATGTAATAAGAAAAGTTGGTTGGTCGAGTCGGGCCCAATATAACATCTAGACCGGGTTTCGTGCAGGTCAGGAGCAATTCTTATGGTGCTTTTTCCGCGATCAGGACAGCGAGTACTCATCCTCTATCTGGCAGTTATCTTTCGTCGCCTCCTGTCCCTCTTGTGAGCATCTCGTAGAGTTGTATCATCCCAGGAATGAGTCTAAGTTTTTCCGCAAATGCCATCGCATCATTGCGCTGACCATGTTGGGCAAGTTTGGTGAGTATGGACGTGAGTCTGTCCCCAAAGTCGTGGTATGGCACATATGAATCAAGAAAAGCCTTCAACACAATGCTGACGTCCGCGGCGTATGCGTCCGCCAATCGATCAAGTTCTTCAAGAAAAAAGTCATCGTTGTAACTGACATTTATATAAGGAGCTACAGCGACAAGCCAATTCCGCTCTCTTTCGGTAATGGAGGTGAGGTAGCAACTTAGGAGGCTCAATTTTGATAGCAGCCTCTTGTGAGGTTCCTTGTCTCGGTTGCTCCACAACAGGCATCGTTCCCAAAAAAGCAAAATTTGCGCGATTTGTTGAGACGTTAGCTGCTGGTCCCTAAAACTCCAAAACAAACCCGCTGCGTCCCCAAGATATTCTACTTGTTCTGTCTCAAAGAAATAAGCAAATCGTGTAGAATCGAGCTCTTCAAGCCCCCAGAGATAGGCAAGGGCTATTTGTTTGACAAGCCTCTCCTCAACCCTCTTGTCCTCCAGTTGTTGATGCAGGGCACGGTCAATTACTCCCTTCCCTACAAGAAGAGCATAAATAGGGGGAGTCATTTTTGCGTACATTAGTCCACCAAGGGCGCAGATAAAATTGTTCGTGAACTCGGTGGGGAATATTAGTTCAATGTTGGCGTGTAGCCAATCGCGGTCGATGTAATCAAGGTTTGCGAGGTACGCTCCTGTTAGCGTCGAAAACTCATAATTTGCGTTTTTACATTTCGCAATTTCAGCATCAAAAATTGGCCTCATTTGAGACCACACATCAATATGTTCATGTCGATCGCGATCACTTAGTCGGCAATCCCGAAGTGCCTGAGAAATGACTGCTTCAATTGCCTTGCCTCTGGATGAATTGATTGCCTGTGTCATCGCATTGGACCTTGGGGCTTCATCTTGCCATTCTAATTTCTCAAGCAAGATGGTGAGCAGTGCCCACGTTCTGGGAAGTAGGTCGGGTGAGTAAGCCTTCTTGTCGTTTTTCGTACCTGATCTGAGAAACTCTGCAATAATAGGTGGAATCCAGTCTCGGTTAGGAGTGAGATCCTGGTCTTCTACTGATTGTTCCGTCCAGAACTCAGGTGGTTCGACAAGTTGTTCAAAGAAGCGAACTAACTCTGGCCAAGCTTTATCCCAATCAACAGGGCTGGGCGTTTCGCCAGGGGTATCCCAGAGCCGCTTAAATCCCACGATTATCCCATATTGAAATGGGCGCTTTGCGTTTTGGAAATCTTGTAAGAGTCGGAGAAAGATTTGAGGTGCCAGTGCAACAGCTTCCTCCAATGTGGCCACCAACGCTCGGGTTGAGGGCGCGCGCCATGAACCCTGCTGATGAAAGGCATTGAGCTTGTCAATGATGCTTGCATCTTCAGCGAAGGCGATTATTTCTTTGATTTGATAGTGTGACGGGCCAGGTCCTGTCCATGATTCCATGTACAAGAGAAAATCTGGGTGTTCGGAGACAAGGCCCAAAGACTGATCGGAATTTAAGCTGTTGAACCAGCTATCAGCGGGTTCATAGCCCTTTCCCTCAATCGCAGAGAGCCAATTTCGCTGGATGTGCTTCAACCGCTGTTCCCCATCCGTTTGGTCTAGCCCAGATAAATGCCTAATCGCTTCGACAGTTGCTGCCTTCTCAATTTCAGTAAACTTTTCAAAGTGATGGCGGAGCAGACCGTAGAGCTCGTGAATATGTCCAGCATCAAACAGCTGTGGACTAATTATAGGAGTAAGCAATTCTCCTAGTTTATCCCACCGTTGATCGAGAACATGAATGCCGATGCGCCTAATGATTTCAACCTCATGAATCAGACATTTATTGATAAATGGCTTGGCAGCAAACAGATCATGATCAACCCAGTTCAACAGAACATCCCGTAGGCCCTCCACAAATCGGTTCTCAGGTCCGTACCATTCATGATTCTGTGCATGGTCTTCAATTGCAGGACGATATGCCCAGCTAGTTGAGTTTCGACGTCCTTGATCGAAGGTTTCTTCTATCCGTTCGACAAAAATTTCTGCGGCTTTCTTCCCAACCAGTTTGCCTAAATATTTTGCATGATTGTTGATCAGTTTTTTAAGCCTGTGATCCTCAACAACGGTCACAGGTTTCTTCGTATCTTCTTCGAGTGCCTGTTCGGCAATCCAAACAATAGACGTGCAGTGACGAAGAATGACGCAGGCCTTATCCCAGTCGTCGGGCAAATCGCTTGCCAAAAGTCGTCGCATCACACCCCTATCAAGTGCATGTCCAACCATGCCTCGATCAAATTTCCCCTCTAGCCATCCTGGGATTAAATCAAGGTTGGCTTCGGTGACAGCGGCAGTCGGCACCAGGCCAAGAATATCAGCAAATTTTCGATTCGTATGGTAATTGTCTCGGATAGTTTGGTTTAATTCGCTTGCCTGGCTAACAGTCCTCACAACGGTCATGACTTTGTCAGCAAGCTGGAGGTCATCTTTCTCTCCGGACACCTTTGCCACGGCTTCTAGATAATTTAAGGCATCCCAATAGGGAATTCGTACAAAGCCAGGTTCTCCTGCTGGAACAGGTGCGGAATTATGGATTGGGTCAAAAAGTCCGGCTTCTGCAAGAGCGCCGAAGAATTTTTCGAATCCCGGCCGCTCAAGGATTAAATCGAACCCCCGCCGTGCGTGCTCGTCGCTCTTGGTCATGAGGAGAATGAATGACCTTTGTTTGGTGGTAAGTCTAGTCATCCAGCATATCCTTCATATCTATAAACTCCTGCACATAATCAACTTTTGATGCCGGAGCAGCCTGTGCAAATGCCTCTAAAACGTCGAGAAGTTGATCCCAATCTTTGTAATCTCGCAGAAATGGGATGAGCTGAATTCCGCATTCTTCCAAAAAGTATCTTGTTAGACTTTCCATTAATTCATACTCGTGAGAATAGAAACCCTGCAGAAGGTAATGCTTTGTTTCATTTGTTGGGGTACTTAGGGAACGCTGAGCCTTAAGGATGACGTATTCAAGGATCTCGAGTTCTTCTAATCCATATCCGACGAATAACGCTGTTCTTTTTTTAAAGAGGTACTCAAGAAATGTCAGCACCTGGTTTTCATTTTTAGAATATCCAGAATGGCGGTCATTCGCATAATGACGCACATAGTGTTGGGTAGTAAGAATCATGCCATCGGGATCTAATACCGATCCGTGCAAATGAATGACGGTATTAGGTTGGTGAAGATTGGCGGGCGTTAAGTCACCAGTCTTGTGAAATATGTTGCGCTGACTTTCCGTTGCCATTGTTTTTGGGTCAGAGGTGGGTGTAACTGCCAATAAAGGTATTCCAATCTCCTCATCGAGCCATTCATCATAGTTGGTGGTGACGAATGTTTTTCCAAGCCTGCAAAGACTTCCAAATAGTTTCTGTCCTTTGGCGTTATCTTTTTGCCCTGATGGGTGCAGCAGCTTACGAAAGTTGATGCGAGTTCCGTGTTTCTTTGCCAGTCCCAACGCGATCGATAGTTTTACCCGTGGACTGAGATGGCGAATCTGATCAAGCTGTTTATAAGAAAATCTGCCTTCATCGACTAGGCAACACAGCGCCCCATCAGCAAATTCTGACCAGCCAGGACACCCTGCGAGGCGTGAAGCTCCTGCACCGACAAAGGGTATCAAGATTCCTCGCTGGGCGGCCTCACGAAGGCCATCGGGAAGGGGAGGAATAGGTGGAATCTCTTCGGCCATTGTTTCAATAATTGACGGGCCAATTTAAGGAGGTTAAAGATTTGTTTTGCTTGATGATGAAATAGCTAATAAATTCCCATTTATTTGGAATTGATACGGTTGTTATCTAACTTTCCTTAGTCAAGGATAGCCAACCCCTACATTAAAGTACAGATGGATTCGGTGGGATGTTTGGATGAGAAGTTTCTGCCCGTAGCATGTAGGAATGATAAGGCCAGATGGATACCCGATGACAGATGTCGGAAATGACGAGGGTGGAAATTTTTTAAGTGAGGGATCGAGAGCAAGAAGATGTTCTGGAATATGAGGACATCTTTGGGCGGGGCTAGATCCTTCGCTCTAGGCTCAGGATGTCAACGCTAGGGAGAACGACTTGGAGGACGGAGAAAAAGATAGCGGTGCGCCCGGTTATCTTCTGGCTGGGCACAGATTCTTCGCCGAGGGCTCAAAATAACA
>DOFS01000315.1:6094-6476 GCA_003523945.1 Nitrospiraceae bacterium
GAGGGCTCAAAATAACAAGTCGTCGTGGGCTGGGAATGACAAGCCGGTGGTGGATCAGAATGACAACTTAGGTGAGGACTGTCTGGATGATGTGCCAGGCGCGAAGTGTTTCGGCGATCGTCCAGGCTTGGGCGATGCATCCGCATGGAGCATGCGGGGGTTGTTCGTCAAAGATTTCTTCGAGGATGCCCATTGGGCGGGGAGTTTCACCGGATCTTTTCAAGGACGTAGACTGTCTGGTGAAGGCTGTCTATTGCGGAGAGTCTTGTTCCTTCATTTTTTGGCCTTTGGCTTTCTTTCAAGGTAATGGTGAACTGATCTTCGTACAGATCATGAATTTCTTTGCCACCAACATGAAAGGGAGGCCCCTCCATTTTTGATT
>DOFS01000316.1 GCA_003523945.1 Nitrospiraceae bacterium
ATCGTCAGTGCTCCGACGGGAAGTGGAAAAACCTATGTCGCCATTCAAGCAATCAGACAGGCCATGGCCTTCAACCAAACGGTGATTTACACCTCGCCCCTTAAAGCTCTGTCGAATACCAAATTTATGGAATTCTCTCAACTCTTTGGACCGGATCAAGTCGGCATCTTAACCGGAGACCGGCGGGACAACGCACAGGCCCCGCTACTGGTGATGACGACCGAAATCCTGAGAAATTTATTCTATGATGCGGCCAGTGGGGAAATTGATTTACGATTGCATACTCTGGGGTTGGTCATTCTGGATGAATCGCAGTACCTTGCGGATCCGGAACGAGGTGTGGTGTGGGAAGAAACCATTATCCTGTGTCCGTCGCAAGCAAGGCTTCTTCTTCTTTCTGCCTCCATCGGGAACCCTCAGGATCTGGCCGAATGGCTACAAGCCATCAGGCCTATTCCCTGTCATCTTATCCGCCATGCTAAACGATCTGTTCCTCTTCGTGGGTTATATCTGCATCCCACGGGTCAACTGGTTCCCTTATTCAAAAACCAAGATATTCTTCAAGGGAAAGGGTATATTTTTCATCCAGAAACCAAACATCTGTTCTCCGAATATGAAATAAAGCCGTTTCGTTAATCCTTGCAAACAATCAGATCCCATTTTCTTGTAATCTCATCTAAAACATTAATTTTTTACGGCGCCCAGACTGTGTTAAAATAGACACAGCTTGTGGCAATAAATCTACGATTTAATCTTGAATCTTTTGCTATTTTTGCTGTTTTTAGGGCAAATATTCAAATTTCGTATTATTATTTTTTAGCACAAATTTTGCGTTATGTTATTGGCATTGCAATTGTGCCTCTTTTGTGAACTATTTAAATAGGGCTTTAAATATCTTTTATGACTTCTAATCTCTCTGTTTCAACACGGTTCAAGTATATCCTTGTCGGGTTGCTTTCTGTCGTCTTTCTTGGCTGCCAGGGGTTTCAGCCAAAATTACCGGGAGAATTGGCGATGGAGGATCAGGATTTCCTGGGAATCTGGAACGCCTATAATCGCTGCATGGATGGATCTGACATCAACCACATGCGGTCCAATCTTCAGGTGTTAGCTTCCGCACCGAAACCGATTTCCCTCGACGATTCCCCTATTCCCGTCCCAACATTTTTGAAAAAATTATCCTCGGCAAGGCGCTCCCGCCTGGCCGTCGACCCAGGCGCCATGGCTGCCTCATGCTCCATCCATCTCGCAGAAGTAGCCCAATTGTCATCCGATTGGCCAACTGCGCTACGCACCTTTCAGTCAATCCTGAAAGACTACCCAGAACCTCAGTATGCCTTCTATGTGACAAAGGCCAACCAGGCGATAGAACAGTTCACAACGATTCGACCTGTCTCGCTCTCCGCCCAGGAAACCCTGGTTCGCTAAAACTCCAGCTTCTCCATCCTCTTTCCAACTTCGCATGAATGGCCTCTGAAGTCACGCCTCATGAGCGAGTCCACCTCTGTACATACCCCCTATTCATTGCCCGGTAGTCCAGGAAAAGAAGAATAAAAAGAAACTAGAGCAGTTGCTTACTTTTTGGTTTATGAGGCTGGCAGATATCGCATTGGCACATTTGGCGCAGGGCGGTATAGGAGTACAGTCCGGTGTCATGCCCATCACTCCATTTAAATCGAAAGGCATATCGCCCAACCGGTTCTATATCCTGCAATAAAATGAGAAGGGGAATAGAGTCCGGCTTAAGACGTAGCTCACCGGTCCATTCGTCCGTGCAGGCCGCACAGGGGCAATGTTGTCGTAAATACCGAACAGGATAGACACCTTTATGGCCATCACTCCAAATAATGCCCAAGACCCCATTATCCAGCCATTCCATATCTGTTGGTTCAAGTGATGGTTGAGAAGTCATACCCTAATGTCCTTTTGAGTGGGCATTCCTAGGAAACATCCTAGGAACCCCATTGTTCAAATGTTGGAAGAGCTTTTCCGACGACTGTTTGAAAATAGGCTTCAATCGCGTCTTCCACCTCAATCCTGACCGTCCCGATTGCTTTTAATCGAGACAGACTGGCCAATGGTAGGCGCCGGGCTTGCTCAATGAATGCCAAACTGCCTTTAGAAATAGACAATACCCGTCCCACGCCCCGTTGACCACAGCCATGGCACACCATCCCGCCCAATCGAGGGGAAAACCACTGGGGCGCGCTGGGAGACGCCAGATTTCCGCATTCCGTGCAACGATCAATTTGTGGGCGGAACCCCGTATAGCCCAGCACATGAATTTGAAATAATAATGTGGTGAGCGCCAGATCCCTGTCAGGAACCAAGGTTTCTAATCCATAGACCAGAGCCGAATACATTTCCGGATTAGGATCACGATCCGCCGTGATCATCTCCACCATACGTACCATCTTGGCGGCTGCCGCCATGACACCCAAATCTTCTCTGATGGCTTTAAAGCTTTTGACAAGATCTATTTGACTAATTTGCCCCAAGGCATCAGGGGTTTTTTGAAACAGGGTGACATCAACAATCCCAAAAGGCTCGAGAACCCCGCCAAATCGTGTTTTCATCCGGCGAGCCCCACGAGCCGCGCCTCGAATTTTTCCCAGATCATGGGAATACAAGGTCACAATTCTGTCAGCATCACCCCATCGTTGACTTCGAAGAATGACCGCGCGGGTTCTTAAGAGCGGCATGAGAACTCCACGGGGAATGTCCGCATGTCAGTCAGTATTGATGTGATAAACACACATGTTCATCCATATCCCAGTTCACTCAACACTTGAACATTATCCCGCCAGCCTTCCTGCACTTTCACCCACATCCGCAGATAAATCTTCATGCCGAACAGTCGCTCCATTTCTAACCGGGCACTTTGACCAATCTCTTTGAGACGCAAGCCTTTTTTGCCGATGACAATCCCTTTTTGACTTGTTTTTTCTACCAGGATAACGCCCCGAATGGTTGTCAGTCCTGGTTCTTCCTCAAATTCCTCGATCAACACACCTACAGCATAGGGCAATTCATCGTAGGTCTGTTCCAGTACTTTTTCACGAATAATCTCCGCAGCCATATGACGCATAGGCTGATTGGTCAAAAAATCCTCGTCATACATTAATTCCGGACATGCGGGCAGACACCCAAAAGTTAACTGAACTAATTGCGGGAGATTAACTCCTGTTTTGGCGGAAATGGGGATAATTTCTGTCCACGGAAACCATGTGCGGTATTGATCAATGAGGGGGAGGAGTCTGGATTTGGCCACTGCATCCGCTTTATTCAATAATAAAAATACTCCCTGAAATGGTCGCTCCTGATGAGCCGACATGATCTGTTCCAGGACCTGCCGGTCCCCAGGACCCGGCAACACTTGACTGTCCACGATCATATAGACCACATCGGATTGAGTCAGGGTGCCTAACGCCGATTCCACCATCTGGGTATTGAGTCGATGGTGTGGTGTATGAAGCCCTGGCGTGTCAATCAGTATGAGTTGCCCCTCTGGATAATGGCCCACTCCTAGAATAAGATTTCGAGTTGTTTGCGGCTTATCAGAGACGATGGCAATTTTTTCACGCACCAACGCGTTGAGCAAGGTCGACTTGCCGACATTTGGCCGGCCGAGAATGGCTAATTGACCTGATTTCATGGAATAAGTTTCACGTGCAAAAAAACCTAGAGAACATGAATGGACGAGT
The DNA here is from genome assembly GCA_003523945.1 of Nitrospiraceae bacterium. Lineage (GTDB taxonomy): Bacteria > Nitrospirota > Nitrospiria > Nitrospirales > UBA8639 > Nitrospira_E. The sequence continues at coordinate 3,705 of DOFS01000316.1, forward strand.
ATGAAGGGTCGAAGGGGTGTGGTGCAAGGTGTCTGGTCGCTAAGGTCTGGCCGTAAAGGAGGAAGGGACGGGCTCCACAAATTGATATACGACCTCTCCCTGCCGAACCATGCCCAAACGATTACGGGCCAGCTCTTCTAAACGCTGAGGATCCCGCTTAATTCGGATGATATCTTCTTCGAGAGAGGTATTGATATCTTGTAATTGCTGAATTTGTTCGGTCAAATGCTGACGGGTCTCTCGCATTTGAAAATATAATGGTAATCCATCGGCGTTAAAAAACATGGTCCCCGCCAGCACACTCATCATCAAAAAGGCTCCAACCATTGGAAGGCGATCCAACACATCCCCTCCCACGGACGCCCGTTTTTTATTATTGGGACGCATGACTGAATTTATACTTGTACTGGAAGGACGGCTTTTCCGCGATATAAGGCGGCTGAGCCTAAGGTCTCCTCAATTCTGAGTAGCTGATTATACTTGGCCAAACGATCCGTGCGGGACAACGACCCTGTTTTAATCTGACCAGCGTTTAACGCCACAGCCAAGTCGGCAATTGTCGTATCCTCCGTCTCTCCCGATCGGTGAGACACGACAACCCCATAACCAGCCCGTTGGGCCATACGCATCGCTTCAATGGTCTCCGTGAGCGTGCCGATTTGGTTAACTTTGATCAAGATGGCATTGGCAATGCACTCGCGAATCCCCCGTCCCAAAAACTCGATATTGGTCACAAACAGATCATCGCCCACAAGCTGCACCCGATCACCTATGTGATCCGTGAGCTGTTTCCACCCGGCCCAATCACTTTCATCCAGCCCGTCTTCAATCGAAACGATCGGATACTGCTTCACTAACTTGGCATAGTACTCAACCAGGTCTCCTGAAGACATTTTGGGTTTGACCCCATTACGTACATGATACATTTTTTTCTCAAAAAACTCACTGGCTGCCGCATCTAACGCCAACACCACATCTTTTCCCGGTCGATAGCCAGCTTGATCAATCGCTTGAACAATGAAATCCAGGGCTTCTTCATTCGATCGAACTGCAGGGGCAAATCCCCCTTCATCCCCGACCGCCGTGCTCATGTGTTTTGATTTCAAAATGGCCTTAAGATGGTGAAAGATCTCCGTTCCCATCCTGAGCGCTTCTCTAAAGCTTGACGCCCCCACCGGCATGATCATGAATTCCTGAAGATCCAGACCATTATCCGCATGGGCACCGCCATTGATAATATTCATCATGGGCACCGGTAATTCTCGAGCCTGGACCCCACCAAGATAGCGAAACAAGGGAATCCCGAGTTCCTGTGCCGAGGCCCGCGCTACGGCTAACGAAACACCAAGAGTGGCATTGGCCCCTAACCGGGTCTTACCCTTGGTTCCATCCAGTTGGATCAGTCGGGAATCGACGCTCACCTGATCCTGGGCTTCCATACCTCTGAGGGCCGGGAGCATACGCTTTTGAATCCCGGCTAAGGCTTTAGAGACCCCCTTGCCCATCCATTGCTTTTTATCCCCATCTCGTAATTCCAACGCCTCACGTGTCCCTGTCGAGGCTCCAGAAGGGACAGCGGCACGTCCAGCCATGCCGCTGGCGAGATGCACATCCACTTCAACCGTAGGATTCCCGCGAGAATCCAGGATCATCCGTGAGGTAATGTTCTGAATAAGACTCATAGAAACTTTATTTCCTTATGATCGTGAGTAATGGGGCTTTTCTTTATCTTGTACCCTGAGACGAGCCTTAGATCAAGACGTAAGATGCTGCTTCAGCAAGGTGTTGACCTTGCCAGGATTTGCTTTTCCCTGTGAAGCCTTCATCACCTGTCCTACTAAAAAGCCTAACACGGTTTCCTTTCCGCCACGATATTGATCCACTTGAGTGGGATGCTGTGCCAGCACCTCTTGAATCAGTTTTTCCAGTACACCTTCATCGGAAACCTGAACCAGGCCTTTCTCATTCACTAATTGATCCGGAGCCTTACCACTTGCGTAGAATTCCGGAAAAAGATCTCTGGCAACTTTCAAGCTAATGGTCCCCGTTTCCACCAATTGTAAGAGCTGAACCAATTGTTCAGGGCTTACCGGTGAAGATTCCGGCATGGTGTTCGTGGAATTGAGCTCACGAAGTAATTCGCCCATCACCCAGTTACTGACCGTCTTGGGATGGGGAAAGAGTTTCACGCAGGCCTCAAAATAATCGGCCAAACTTTTCGAATCGGTCAGAATCTTCGCATCGTACTCAGGGAGATGATATTCCGTCACAAACCGTTTCAGACGGACAGCCGGCAGCTCTGGGATGGTATGACGCAATGACTCTACCCACTCCGCCTCCACACGAACGGGGAGCAGGTCCGGGTCGGGAAAATACCGATAGTCATGGGCTTCTTCTTTACTCCGCATGACAACCGTATGTCCTTTCTGCACGTCCCACAACCTAGTCTCCTGACGAATCGTTTCACCTTCCGTCAACGCCTCAGTCTGTCTGGAGATTTCAAAATCAAGCGCCTCTTTGGCAAAACGGAAGGAATTGATATTTTTCAATTCGACCTTGGTCCCAAGACCATCCTGTCCTCGCGGACGAAGCGACACATTCGGCTCACAACGAAAACTCCCCTGTTCCATATTTCCATCACAGACATCCAGATAGACCAGGAGATCATGCAGGGTTTTCAAATAGGCATCGACCTCATCGGATGAATGCAAGTCGGGTTCGGTGACTATTTCTAATAACGGAGTCCCCGCTCGATTTAAATCCACGCCACTGCCTTCCACAGGCACATCATG
>DOFS01000141.1:0-2250 GCA_003523945.1 Nitrospiraceae bacterium
CACGCATCCCTTCAAAGATATGCGCGGGAGGGACCATCCAGGCAATCGACTGGAGCACAGGCGGAAGAACCTCAATGGGGTAAAACACGCAAGATATGGGTTGAAAAAGAAAGACCATGCCCCAGGCCAGCACTTCGGCCTGCTGCCCGAAGCGCATAATGATGGAAGTGGTAAGCACCCCAATGATCCAGCCGGATATCACCAGGTTGAGAACGAAGGGAAGTAGCGAGAACCCCATCTGGAGGATATCGTAGGAATAAAACACCCAGGCAAAGAGCATCATCAACCCGCCTACGGCCGTCACCTTGAGCACACTCATGGTCATGGTCGCGACAAGATATTCTCCGACCGTTAACGGACTGGCAAACAGGTTCATCAGATTTCGAGCCCACATTTCCTCTAGAAATGAGACGGCAATGCCTTGCTGCGCGCGAAACAATACATCCCAGAGGATCAGTGCTCCAAGAAAAAAGGAGACGGCGCCATGCAGCGACATCCCGACCTTTTCCAGATAAATCGTAATGAATCCCCACACCACGAGATCTAAAAACGGCCAATAAAAAATCTCCAGCAAACGGGCAAAGCTTCGCTTGTAGAGATACATATGACGCGATAATAAAGCGAGGATACGACCGAGACTCATGGGCCGTTCTGTTCCCTGGCCAACTTTAAAAAGACCTCTTCCAGATCTCGTTGGCCGTAGCGTTGAATGATTTCCGGGGCGGTGCCTTCTGCCACAATCTTCCCTCGTTGCAGGAAGATGATCCGATCGGACATTTCCTCCATCTCCCGCATGTTGTGCGAGGTATAGAGAATACTCAATCCTTCAGAGCGTTGGTATTCTTTTAAAAACGATTTAATTTTATTGACAATATCAGGATCCAAACTGGCTGTAGGCTCGTCCAGAAACAGAACCTTTGGTTCGGTCATGATGGCTTTGGCCAAGGTGAGCCGCGACATTTGGCCTGAAGACAGTTTTCTTGTGAGGCGATGCCGGATATCCTCCATCTCCAACTTTTTGACAATGTCATCAATACGCTGTTGAATATGCTTGAGTTCATAGAGCCGCGCGATGACCTTCAGGTTTTCCTCTACCGTTAAGGAAAACGGCATCGAAATATAGGTGGAGGAAAAATTCACCTGTTGAAGAATAGTTTCTCGATGTGTGGCCAAATCCAGGCCAAACATGTGAATGCTCCCGACGGTTGGTGTGATCAAACCCAACAACATATGAATCGTGGTGGTTTTGCCAGCACCATTCGGCCCCAGCAGACCGAGTATTTCACCTTTTTTGATGTCGAAAGAAATATTATCGACGGCCGTAAAGCCTTGAAACCGTTTGGTGAGGTTTCGAACTTCAACCACAGGAGAAGCGTTGGAACCCGAGGCAGGCATTAAAACAAAAACCCACCGATTTTATCAGGTAAATGGCAGGTTTCACAGCGATTACTCAGCACTTCGCCTTCGTAACGTTGTTCCCCATCATGACAACGAAGGCAATCGGCCATGTTGGCCTTCCAGAGCACCGAGTCTTTTGGATGATCTGGTTCATGGGGTTGGTCATCGAGTTTGACATGCCCGCGCGGGATCACAATGGGATACGCTTTAATCGGCGATCCATGGACGACACGCCCGTGACAGGTCGTACACCCCTCCCCTTTCCCACGCTTCTCAAAGGCCTCCATGTGTTCCCGGTGATTCATAATCAATCCCACATCTTTCACTGGTGCGGGAAGATCACGAACGGAGACTTCTGTCACCCGCAAGATGGCTCGATGACAATTGATGCACACGGAGGAAGTCACGTGGGATTTCAGATTGTGCGGGTCGGTCGGGGTTCCGAAGAATGTGATCGCGACGTCTTCTATTCCGGCAAAGACTTTATCCTCAATGAACCCGGAGATGCCTGGACGCACGTGGCAATCAACACAGGTGACATCTTTATGACTGGACCGAATCCAGGAATCGTAGGAGGGTTTGATGGTATGACAACTCGCACAGAAGGTAGGCTGATTAGTCAGCGGGATTGCCGCAGCGCCTCCTAAGGCCAGCACCAGGAATGTGGCCGCAATGAGGGTCAGGCCTTTTCCCATGGAGGTTACGAATCCCTTTTAAGGGGGAACTGTTTCATAATCAGCTGCGCCAGGCCCTGGACGTCGTCCCGATCAAACCAGGGAGCCGCGCATTTGATGTGTTTCATAGAGGCCACCGCCAACAACCCATCCAAGGACACATCCACTTCTTGTAACT
>DOFS01000141.1:2319-3097 GCA_003523945.1 Nitrospiraceae bacterium
CGGTCCCGAACTTGATCGACAGGAAGTTCTTCCGGGACATCAGCAAACATGGCCAAGCTACCTTTGGATAAGACGATAACCGCGCTGGCCCCTGCACGTTTGTGACGCCAACTGTCTTTGCCTTCGGTATCCAGGTCAAACCCGTGCCCGGCATGCTTGATGGTAGCTACTCGATAGCCCGCATGCGTCAGTTCCGGGATCAATCGTTCGATGAGAGTCGTTTTGCCACTGTTGGAGCGGCCAACAAAACCCAAAATGGGAGGTGTCATGATGAACCCTATATTTCCTTCCAGGAGATCGAATAATTTCCAATAGGCGACATGAATGATAGATAATAATGCGTATATTGCTTAAAAGTTCCGCGATAATAATTGGACGTTCACTGAATCGCCGGGCTTAAGAGATTCGACCTCTTCCGGTACGTCAATGAATCCATTGGCTTTTACCATTGAGGTGAGTATTCCTGAACCCTGCCCACCGGTCGTCCGAACCGTAAGCACGCCATTTTCCTGTTGAAGAATGCCACGGAGAAAATGCCGCCGATCCGTATGCTTGGAAAAGGATTCTTGAAAAAGTGCTTTCACAACCGGCCGTTCCCACTTCCGATGCCCACCCATTTTCAACATGGCCGGGCGCACGAGTTGATCAAACGTGACCATGGAAGACACGGGGTTTCCGGGCAAGCCAAACGCAAGCTTCCCCTGGATTTTCCCAAAGGCCACCGGTTGCCCCGGGCGAATGGCCAATTTCCAAAAATTCATGTCTGCTCCGAGTTCCG
>DOFS01000561.1 GCA_003523945.1 Nitrospiraceae bacterium
GGGACAAATGGAGGCTATGGGAAAAACGGTTCACGTGTCCGTGATTGATACCGGGCGTGGTATGCCAGCCGAAATTCGAGATACCTTATTCACGGCCAGGGCGATAAGCCGGAAACAGGGTGGAACCGGGTTGGGAACAAAAATTGTCAAGGATGTTATCGAAGCCCATTCGGGAGTCATCGGTGTCGAGAGTGAAGTGAATAGAGGCACCATTTTTCACATTCATTTGCCCATGGAAGTGCCGGCCACGTTTTTTTCGGATCACGTGTCTTCTTGAAAATTTTGATAATCAAGTACGAGGCGCGTTCAATGTTCTTCCCGTTCATTGCGCTCTCCTCACTATGTACTTGCTTGTGGTGACCATCAAAGTACAGCAGATACCTTCCCGGTTTCTTTTTCATTTATAAGGTACCTGAGTCGTTAAGGGGATCCCTGTGGGCCATTCTCCTCTTCGTTCTCCCGCCTTTCAAATCGGGGTCATGACTCTCCTGGTTTTTCTGGGTGTCATGGGGCTTCGGTGGGAAGGCATTCTGGAAAGTGCGGAACTGGATGCTTACGATTGGTCGATGCGTCTTCGTCCGACCAATACAAGGACAAACCCTCCGATTACGCTGGTGTCTATTACAGACCAGGATATCCGTACATTAGGGCAATGGCCGGTCACTGATGAAATCATGGCAAGAGTCTTAGACATCCTGACGACATATCACCCTCGAGCGATCGGAGTGGATATCTATCGGGATATGGAAGTGCCGCCGGGTCGGGAGGAATTTAACCGGGTTCTTAAGGCGCACCCGGAAATTCTGATGGTCATGAAATTCGGGAAAATTGAGAAGGGGGGTATTCCCGGTCCGGCCCTGTTACAAGGAACGGATCGTGTCGGGTTTAACGATGTGATCGTGGATTCCGGGGGGATCGTTCGCCGCGGTCTCTTATTCCTGGATGATGGAACACATTTCTATCGGTCGTTTTCTTTGCTGCTCGCTCTGCAATATTTACAGCAGGAGAGTGTAGTCCCAAAACCCGCCATTGAGAATTCAGACTGGGTGCAAATTGGAAAAACGGTCATCCGCCCATTCGAATCGCATGATGGGGGTTATGTTGGAGCGGACGCCCAAGGGTATCAATATCTATTGGATCTTGAACGGGGGGAGAACGTTTTTCCTATCATTTCTTTGGGAGACGTTCTGGGAGGGACATTCAATCCGGAATTGATTGAGGACCACATTGTGCTTATCGGGGTTATCGCCCAGGGAGTCAAAGACTATTTTTACACCTCCCAATGCGGAGCACTTACGGTGTGTGACCAAATTCCCGGTCTTGAACTGCATGCCTATATGGTGCACCAACTGCTCCGCTTAGCGAAGGGGGAGGGCCAAGCCCCCATTGCGACATTTCCAGATTCCCTGGAAACAGCCTGGATCGGGCTATGGGTGCTCGTGGGCGGATTCATCGGCTGGTGGGTTCGGGGTGCCTGGCGTTTCTCTCTGGCGGTGCTCATGGGGATGCTGCTGCTAAGCGGAGTGGTGGTGGGCGGGATGATGTATGGAACGTGGATACCATTTATTCCTCCAGCCGTGGGATTGGTGGTCAATGCCATGGTGGTGACAGCCTGGCTTTCGAATCGGGAAAAGCAGGACCGGACGATCCTGATGTCGCTTTTTTCCAGACATGTCTCTTCAGAAGTGGCTCAGGCTGTCTGGGAGAAGCGGGAGCAATTTTTGGAAAAGGGCCGGTTGCGCCCACAAAAATTGGTGGTGACGACGTTGTTTACGGATCTTGAAGGGTTTACGACTGTTGCAGAAAACATGGAACCTAACACGGTTCTGGACTGGCTCAACACGTATATGGAGCGAATGGTGAAAATCATCGACAACCATGGAGGGATGGTTGATGATTATCATGGAGACATGATCAAAGCGGATTTCGGGGTATTCCGGCTGAGTCAGACTGAAGAAAACAAACGGCAGGATGTCAACAATGCGGTCAGTTGTGCCGTGGCCCTGGAACAGGAAATGCGATGTCTGAATACTCAATGGCAACAGCAAGGATTGCCCGAGGTGCGAATGCGGATAGGCATACAAACGGGGCCGGTTGTGGTCGGAAGTCTGGGCAGTGAACAACGACTGAAATTTACGACCATTGGAGATTCCGTAAACATTGCCTCTCGATTAGAAAGTTTCCAAAAAGACTCGTTGGAGACCTGGCCCAAAGATGAAGTCTGCCGGATCCTTATTGGAGAGACGACCAAGCACTACCTCGGGGACCATCCATGGGGATTCAAAGAAGTCGGCGTAATCACGTTAAGGGGAAAAGCCAACGGCATTAGGGTGTACCGTCTGTTCCCGAAGGCAGGCAGTCCGGAACCATGTTCGGTGACTTCCATCGAACAAACCGGAGGATAGGTTAAGGGCCCGGGATTTTGGGTTGTAAGCGAATACCCTCCTCAGGTGAACGGAGAAAGGGAGGGCTGGTCGGGTAGTTGCCTTCTCCATTCACGCCTGGTCATAATGTTTACAGTCGATGCTCCCTGCTGTCCAGTGGTGTGGAGTCAACGGAATTTTCAGGAACACCGCCATGGCGAGTCGATCCGGAAAACAAGAAATCTCTCACAAGAGCATAGACCTCCCCGAAACGTTTCTGCTTCAGATCAACCAGGAGCAGGAATTACGAACCTTGTTACAACTCATTGAAAAAGAATCACGCCGGTTACTACAGGCGGAGGGGATCAGTGTGTTTCTGCTGGATCGGAAGGAATGTGAGCTGTGGTTTCCTCTCCCTGTGAATGGACGGCTCCTTCGCCTGGATGCTCGCTTAG
>DOFS01000403.1 GCA_003523945.1 Nitrospiraceae bacterium
GGGTGTATCGTTTCAATCTGAATCCTGATGACTTTGTTCCACAGAGCGGAGCGTATATTCCCAATCCTGCGCTTCCGGAGAAGAATATTTATGCCATCACCGCATACATGATGACATTTAAATAATCATCACAGGGATTGTAGAGGAGGATGAGAGATGATCAGGCGGGTAGAGCGGGTGAAACCTGGAAACCAGAAAAAGGATGGTTTCATCCTGCTGGTAGGGGTCGTAATAGGAATCATGATGGCCGGTCTCGCTGTCGCCGAAGCCGGGGACACCGAAAAAGGCCAAACGTTGTATCGGCAGTCCTGCGGGCATTGTCACGGATTAGACGGGAAAGGTGACGGAGAAATGGGCGGGTACTTAAACCCTCCTCCCTCCAATCTGGCCAGTGAGAAGACCCAGTCCAAGTCAGATATCGAACTCAAAGATGTGATCATGAAGGGTCGGTCGGGCACTGCCATGGAAGGATTTGAAGGAGCCCTAGATGAAGCACAATTTGCAGATCTCCTGGCCTACCTCCGTTCCCTGAAATCGTAAAGCATCCTCTGTGAACATACATTCTCTCTGTATACTGAAGGATCTCATAAAGAGGTGGCTGCCATGATTACCAGAGATATCTCCAATTCATTTGGTATCTTACTCGGTATTGTGATCTCAGGGTTGGTGTTGTTCATGGGGTCAGCCACCGCCGATACCGGCGAACGGGAACAAGCTGCCGTGAAGATCACTGGTGCCTTCCTGGAAGAGTTGGGCCAGGCGATGACCCGGGAAATGACGAAAGGTGGCCCGATGGAGGCCATAAAGGTCTGTGCGGAATTGGCGCCGGAGATTGCCAACCGCTTGTCGCGGGAAAACGGGTGGCGGGTGACCCGCGTAGGAACACGCGTTCGGAATCCCTTGCTCGGCATGCCGGATGCGTGGGAACAACACGTCCTCGAAGAGTTTGCCGCGCGAGCCGCAAAAGGGGAAGCGTTGGCTGACATGCGGCATGGAGAGGTGGTATCAGAACCCGGCGGGCAATACTTTCGGCTCATGAAAGCTATTCCGGTTCAGCCCAAGTGTCTACTCTGTCATGGGCCGGCTGAGACCATTCCGGAATCGATCAAAACGTTGTTGAAGCAGCACTATCCCTTTGATGCCGCCACGGGTTATCAAGCCGGGGACTTGCGTGGGGCAGTCAGCATCAAGCAGCCGCTTGGCAAGCAAGCTCGCTGAATCGAATGGTCTGGACCTATATAAAGCTAGATTGTGAAAAAGGAGAGATGTATCCAGATGGCGAAGAGAGGCGCTGGGATAATAATTGTAAACTTAATGCTATGGTTGAGCTTGAGTTTGTCTAGCGCAGAGACTGGGGACCCTCACGTCCACAAGCCTGAACACGAAATGCCAAAGATATTGTTGACCAACTGCATGGCGTTGGATCTCCCTCCGGCTGCGAAAGAGGGTCTGAAGTTGACCATGCGAGAGCATCTTGAAGCCATTGATGCCATCGTTGGCGCATTAGCGCGGGAAGACTTTGCCAGAGCCGAGATCCTGACAAACGAGGAGCTGGGTTTCCCGAAACACCATGTGGCCATGCAGCGGGAAGAGGGTGCCACATTTCCGCCTGAATACCATGAATTGGCGATGGCGCATCATCTGGCTGCAGAAGCGCTGGGCGCAGCAATCACGACCAAAGACCTCAAACAGATCCTCCCTCATCTCGAGCAGACCATCCACGCCTGTGTGAAATGCCATCAAGTCTTTCGCTTGCGAGATTAAAGCCAATTCGTGCGATAATTATTGTTTCTCTTGCCATTAAAGACTAGAATTCTTTCCTTAATTTTTCATGCCTGCTGGGTGTTGGCAGATATCTTTCCACAACCCTCCCAGAAGTGATCCGATTTCATGACGAATACACATTACACTTATGCCATCCTGGCCAGTCTTCTCGCGGCCGGGGTCACGACCACAGGTCTCTATGTCATTCGCCGATTTGGAGCATGGGGACAACTCAATGCCACCTATTTTTCCTGTTTCGCGGCAGGTGTGCTGATCACGGTGTCCTTTCTCCATATCATTCCTCATGCCTTTCACATGAACGAGCAGGCACCCCTGTATTTGCTGGGGGGCTATCTGGCGTTTCATCTTATCAACCGATTCATTCACGCCTATGTCTGCGATAGCATTCCCGATACGGCCATTGGGCTGACTCCTTTGCTCGGAATCGGCCTGCATTCAACGCTCGACGGGGTGGTGTATGCCATCACGTTTAGTGTCAGTGTCCTAACCGGATCGTTAGCGGCTATTGGCATGGTCCTCCATGAGTTTCCGGAAGGGATTGTCACCTATGTGCTGTTACTTCGCAGCGGGTTCACTCCAAAAAAATCATGGCTGTTGGCCTTTCTGGCTGCGGCGCTCACCACACCGATCGGGACATTGTTGGCAATCCCCATGATTCATCAGATAAATGAGACCGTCCTGGGTGCGCTGCTGGCGGTTTCAGCCGGGGCGTTTGTCTATGTAGGAGCCACGCACCTTCTGCCCTTAGCCGAGCGGGAAGAACGTCCCTACAGTCTGGCCGCCATGGGCGGCGGTGTAATTGTCGCCCTTGGCATTATCCTCACCCACGCCTAATTCCTCAAAACCTCCTGGTCGTGGTATAGGCTCTCAGTTAAACAGCCTTATTAGCCAATCAACCAACGCGTAAATCGTTGGCTTGGGTAATGTGTGAAAAGGAAAAACCTAAACGACACATGCCGGATAAAATTGGTGCAGATTAAAAGTAGAAGGAAAGTTATGTCGTAGTACTTGTCGATTTGGAAGTCACTGACAACTTGAGGGAAAACTTTTTTAGAATTTTTCCCTCGTCATTCGCGAGTATTTCAACTTTTAAGGCGGGAGGTGGAGAGATCAAGAGGACAGGGAAGCAGCAAGTTTTATATTTTTGGATTTAAGTCTTGTCTTCCACCATTTCGGTGGCTTTTCCAGCCAATCATCTGCTTAAAATTCTATAAAAAACAGAAATGTCAGTGTAGGCCAAATATTAGACGAGCACATCCACAAACACACCGGTTAAGCCCAGTTTGGCATTTAAATCATTGGTTGTCTGAGTCGCCACCGCAAGAAGATTTTCGACGAGTCCCTTATCGTTTGGGGCTGAACTCCCAAATAGCAGATCATTAGCCAAAGACGGATTTCGTTCTAATTTTGTCACTAATAATTCCCGGGAGAATCCCGACAATGACAATTCAAACACGTGTTTGGCGCTTTTCCCAAAATTAAAATTGATTCCGGCCTGACTTTTAAAGCGGGTGCCCTCCGAATGAAAGGTATCGGAGACCGCGGCTTTGAGGTTGAATTGAATAGCGGCGAAGGATGGTCCAAGGACCGGTTTATCTTTTTGAAATTGAAAAATGGTGTTGAAGGAATTGGCGATTTCTTGAAGCGTGTCCGCGATTTCTTTGGCCTGGAATGGGGAGAGACCTTTCCGGGATCTAATTCTCGCCGTTGTTCCGACGGTCGGGTCGTACGTATCTTCAGTTATGCCAGCTGCGGCAAAAAATCCCGTGCCGTTGCTGTTGACCTCCAGGGATTGAATTGTATCCTGAGAAGTGAGAGTAATACGCTGCCCTGCGGCGTTCAATGTGGCGGTGACGCCTGCCACAGAGGCGGTAATCCTGGCCAACACATCATGTAAAGAATCTGATAATACATCGATCGAAATCGCGACACCATTGAGCAAGAGGGAGCCTGATTGCACAGATGAAAACTGCGAGAGGGTCTCCAACGGTTTGTCTGCGTCCGGTATCTCATCTTGTCCTTGGACGGACGAAGATCCGGAGAGTTTTGTCGCAGCCAGGAACCCCGACGTATCATTTTCCAATTCAATAGTTGGAGAGGCTCCTATGGTGTTGTGTGTCAGGACGACGGTTTCATGGTCACCATCAAACGTCGCCGTTACTCCGGCAGCAGACTGGTTGATCCGGGTCAGAACTGTATGAAGGGTGTCGTTGGCAAAGACGTCGATGGTCGTTCCGTTCACCTGAAATGAGCCTGCAGACACCGCACGCCCTTCCTCCAGATTGGGATTGTCATTCCTCGTTCCATTGTAAGGCTTATCGGGATTGACCTCACTTCCCACCGAATTGGAGACCGCTATCGTAAACGTGTCATTTTGAGTGAGCGATCCTGCTCCCAGGCTGAGTACCAGTCCATTTTCTAACGTGAAGGGATCATCCGGTTGGTAGAGAGTCAGGCTAATGGTTTCCAGCAACTCCGCCTGGCTATTGCGTACCTCCAGACTAAGGACGGGAGAGACACCTACAATGCCGCCATTTGTGACCTGAAAGGTTAAGGTATCCGTGCCATTAACGCCATCATATACACCACCAAGAGTAGGGCTACTTGTGGAACTCCCGGTGAAGGCCGGGCCAAAAGGAGAAAAAGAGGTCGGCGTGGTGTTCACTTCTTCGGTTGATTGTCGGATTGTTGCCGTAGCGGGCGTGGAGCCCAACCCTAGATCGGTGGAAGAACTTGTGGTGGCAGCCTGAGTTTGTTCACCGCCAATTCGTGCCCGGTGGGACAGCGGAAAGGGATTCTGGAGGGTGCCTAATGCTTTTTTTAAAGCGATAAGCTGTTGCCGAAGCGAACGGAGTTCGTCGTCGGTTTCCCTCCCGACAGGAGAGGGAGCGGGCGTTTGTGAAAACGCTGGCTTTCGAATAGACGCATTGGCGAATGTGACAGGAGTGAAAGCACTTGAAGAAAAATCACTGCTGACCTGCACGAATCTGCTCCCTCATCAATCGCGTTTCTTCGGCCGACGGTCACGGGTGAGAAGACGGCCGTGAACACTTCTAAGTACAGAGCCTTGGATTCATCTGAGAAGGCCAAAAAGGGAAAGGATGGCGAGATAGTCCCGTCCGGGAACGCTGCCTAGTGACAGTAGTGAAAAAGAATACTAAGGGATACCATGTGTTCTCTCAATTATTCCCCCAATTCCGCTACCAAAAAGAATCTTGCCCCGTAGGCCGACAATTTTGCGCCCTCATCTTTTCAGAAGAATATGCCTTTGGCGATGTTCTGGTTCCTTTATCGGCATGAATCAAAAACCTTGCACCAATCGACAAAAGAGTTGATATTTAAGGCGTCTATTGCTTGGTAATGCAAAGAAAATATCTGGAAGTGTGTCTTACCATTACTCCATGTTTTTTGCTATTTCCAACCGATCTTTTTCGTTGTCGTTGGGTAGAAGAGCTCTAGAGTGATTACCCGTTGTCGTCTGCCTAAAAGAGTATTTGTCCAGCTAGCCACAA
>DOFS01000418.1 GCA_003523945.1 Nitrospiraceae bacterium
ACTCCTTTCCCAGATTCGGAAAGACGGACAAGATGTTGATGTCATCATCATCACCGGATACGGCACACTCCAATCAGCTATCGAAGCGATCCGCCACGGGGTGGCCGCCTATATCCTCAAACCGTTCAATGTTGTGGAGTTGTTGGACGTCATCAAAAAAACGCTCGAGCGCCGGCATCGATTCTCTTCCCTTCAAGGAGCCCTTCAGGCCTTCGGCAACTTGTGGGCCTCCGGAATCGATGTCCAGTCCGCCCTCGCCAATATCAAAACCCTTCTGGCCGCCAAACATCCCGAACTGGTTCAACATGGCAGCCGGGTCAACTTTTATGCCGCGTTGCTCGTTGAACACCTTCCCTTAACGCATGAAGAACAGGAGGCCATACAACTCGGAGCCTATCTGCACGATATCGGGAAAATCGGGATTCATGATCATCTCATTTCCGGCGTGCATTCCCCCACGGATCAGGACCAAGAAATTCTGAAATGCCATCCCACGATCGGCGCCACCATGATAAAGGGCCTCCCATTTCACCCCTCTGTGGAAGAGATCATCCGTCATCACCATGAACGATATGACGGATCCGGATATCCGGATGGCTTGATCGGTGAGGACATTCCATTTTCGGCCCGTATCGTCGGTCTGGCCAATACCTTCGACCATTTCGTCACCGGCTATGGCTCCCAAAGGGCGATGCCGGTCCCGGAAGCCCGGGAAACCATTCGTCAGCAGGGGGGGAAAAGTGTGGATCCCAAGCTGGCAGATCTGTTCGCGAAATTTGTCTGGTAGAGCGACCGTGCTAGATTGGAAATAGAAATACGCGAATGAGTGATCACCAGAGGGACATCATGCCTAAAAACGCGCAAACGCCCTCCCCGGTCAGTCCCGTCCAGTCTGTTGAAAAATGGGAGCAGGCTTTTGATGCGTTAACGGATCATGTCATGATCCTGGACCGCTCTGGGACGATCGTCTGGACGAATCGCGCTATTCGTGACCAGGTCCAACCGCGAACCGGCCCCTTGGTCGGCCATCATTACCGCATGCCCTACTATGGCACCACTTTGCCCAAAATCCCCCCGCCCTGGGAAACCGTCTTAGCGGGCGCCCTGTCCGCCGTGGTCGAAACACAGTTTCCCTCGATCCCGGGGGATTTTCTTGTGTCATGTTATCCCCTCTTCGACTCCCATGGCCTGCAGTGGGGTGCCATTTCGGTGGTCAAGGATATCACCGAACGTAAACGGATTGATGAAGCACTGCGGAAAATTGCCCAAAGTGATCCGGCCCCTGGCAGCATGGCGTTCTTGCGTTTTTTAGTCAGAGACCTGTGTCAGGCCTTAAATGTGCCCTATGCCATTTTAGCGGAATTGGAATCCCCGGCTGAGCCACTCTCACAAACCGTCATTATTTGGGCCAATGGAGTCTTTGGTGAAAATATGCCTTGGACTCCTCCTCATGCCGTTTTTCAAGAACTCCTGAAGGTCAAAGGATGCCATGGAGACAATTCGGCTGCCTTCCTCTTTCCTCCAGACTCGGCTCCCGCTTCATGGTCGATCAGCAGCTATTTGGGAACGGCCCTTCGTGGCCAGACCGGACAAAGTATCGGACTCCTGCTTGTCTTCAGCCCGGAGCCGATTAGCAACATCCATGTGGCACAATCCATCATTCAACTCTTTGCAGCCAGAGCGGCCAGTGAACTCCAACGCAAAAAAGCCGAAGATGCCTTGCGCGATAGTGAGCAACGCTATCGGGCCATCGTGGAACATGCTTATGATTTGATCATCGAAACCAACACGACGGGGGAATGTCAGTACGTGACCCCCAACTGCCCTATCGTGTTGGGCTATGAGTCTTCCGACATGGTGGGGAAAAGTTTTTTTGACTTTGTCCATCCCGAAGAACGGGGACCGTTGTCCAAATCTTTTCACGCCCATGTCGAGGCCCTTCAGGAAATCGACATGGTGTGCCGGTTGCAAACGAAACAATCCGAATGGCGATGGTTTGAAAGCCACATCCATCCCTTTCGAACCAGCGTCGGAACCCTGGTCGGTGTGATCGTGACCCGGGACATCACAGAACAAAAACGCCTGGAGGAAGAACGGTTGCGGGCCACAAAACTCGAGTCTGTCGGTTTACTGGCCGGCGGCATCGCTCATGATTTCAACAATATTCTCACCTCGGTCTTCGCCAACATCGGGCTGGCCAAAATCCTGACCGCCAAGCATGGGCCACCCGGTGGGGAAAAGGTGGTCGAACGCTTGGCGGCGGCAGAAAAAGCCTGTTTGCGGGCGCGGGATCTCACCAAGCAACTGTTGACCTTTGCCAAAGGAGGGGCCCCGGTCAAAAGCACAACCTCTATTGCCTCAATCATTACCGACACGGTTGAATTTGCCTTACGAGGCTCGAAGGTGCGGTGCACCCTGCATCTGCCCGATGACCTCTGGCCGGTCGAAGTCGATGAAGGGCAAATCAGTCAGGTCTTCCAAAATCTCGTGATTAATGGCGACCAGGCCATGCCGGAAGGAGGAACCATTAGTCTGAAAGCTGAAAATTGTAGAGTGGCCGCTCAGGCTGGCCTGTCCCTGAAACCCGGCAAGTATGTCTGTGTGTCCGTCGCGGACGAGGGCATCGGCATCCC
>DOFS01000560.1 GCA_003523945.1 Nitrospiraceae bacterium
ACCATCAATCAGAATATGATGGTGCGATGGATTCCCGAATTCCGTCTCCGGGATTTCTATGACGAATTACTGGCTCATGGAATGGGAGAACCTGGGGCTGAGGGTGTATCAGATATCGTCGCCTGCCCAGGAACCGATACCTGCGGGCTGGGGATCACCTCATCTAAAGGCCTGGCACGGGCGTTGGCAGAGGTGTTCCCTCCCGGGAAAATCGAAGAGGACCTGGAAGGGGTGAACGTGAAAATCAGTGGCTGCCACAATTCCTGCGCTCAGCATCATATCGCCACGATCGGCCTGCATGGGGTTGGCAAACGCATTGGAGACCATGTTGCGCCCGTGTATGAACTGCACCTTGGGGGACGGGTCAACGGCACCGCCAAAATAGCTCAACTCATTGTAAAAGTTCCTGCGAAAAACGTCCCGGCGGCTGTCCAGCATCTTCTCGACCTTTATCGACGGGAAAAACAGAATGGAGAATCCCTTTTGACCTTCATTGACCGCACCGGAAAAACCAAACTGAAAGATGAACTGATTCCCTATACCATTCTTCCCACGTATCAAGAAGACCCCCAATACTATGTGGACTGGGAGAGGGATGAGGAGTTTACGGTTGAGGACCTCGGGCCCGGGGAATGTGCCGGGGGCGCATTGGAGATGATCGACAATCGGATTCTTGAAGCGGAACAGGAACTGTATCACGCACGCCTGTTGGCGGAGAAACACCAATACGCGTTTGCCATCAACAAAGCCTACCGGGCCGTCGTGGCGGGAGCGAAAGCCATCCTGGTCACAGAAGGAATCGATCCGAATACGGATGCCGAGACGTTAGCAGAATTTGACAAGATCATGGTCGCCAAAGGGCTCATGCCCGCCGAATACCAAAACCTGGCCATGACCATTGGCGATCTGGGGAACAAAGAAGCCTCAGCTGATCTAACACAAGGGAAAATGGCATTTACCAAAGGATTCGTGGACTTCTGCCGGACAGTTACGGAGCAAATTGGCCAGGACCTCAAACTGACACCCGTAGAACCAGAGCCGAAGCCTACACAAGCCGTCAAGACCATCATTACGCCGCCTGAGCAAGAATCCGCCCCATTGGGTGTGGCCGTTTATGACCTCCGGGGTGTGGCCTGTCCGATGAATTACGTGAAAACCAAATTAAAATTAGAAATGATGGACCACGGCGACCAGTTGGAAGTATGGTTGGACGGCGGAGATCCCATTCGCAACGTCCCTGTGAGCCTCCGAAACGATGGACACAAAGTGCTCGAACAGAAAGCGATGGACGCTGACGAGCAACATTTTAGAGTGTTAGTGGAAAAAGTGGAAATTTAAAATTCCGAAACAAGAACTCTTGTCATGAAGACACAACCTTCACCAAAAGAACTCTCCGATTTAAATCGATCCCTTGAGGACCAGGATCCTCACACGATCGTCGAGACAGCGGTCAGGCAGTATGGACTAGACGTCATCCTTGCCTGTAGTTTTGGCGCCGAGGATGTCGTTCTTGCAGATATGATGTTTCGTGCCAATCCACGCAGCACTCTTTTTTATTTAGATACCGATTTTTTATTTCCTGAAACCCATCTCGTTCGGGATCGGATCATTCAACACTATCAGTTGCAGGATGACCAGATTATCAGGGTGAAATCGGAATTCAGTCCAGCAGAACAAGCCACCCGGTTTGGCGAAGCCTTATGGTTGCGTGACCCGGACCAATGCTGCACACTACGAAAGGTTGAGCCTCTCACACGCATCCTGGCAAAGTATGCAGCGTGGATGACGGGTATACGCCGTGATCAGTCACCCACTCGTGCCAACGCCGGCATCGTCGAATGGGATACAAAGTTTGGCCTTGTAAAATTTAATCCCTTAGCGACCTGGTCATGGGAACAGGTCTGGGAATACATTCGCACGAATGAGGTTCCGTATAATGCTTTGCATGATCAGCACTATCCCAGCATTGGATGTACCCATTGCACCGCTCCCGTCATGCCGGGAGAGGACCCACGCTCTGGACGATGGAAAAGTTCAGCAAAAACCGAATGTGGGCTTCATCGGTAAATCAGATCCTTGAACATGCGGTCACCAAGGACTCGCAATTGATTACCCAATTCTTAGAGTAGGAAATGGAGCAGTCAGTGAAAAAAATTGCCGTCATTATTACCAGAGGGGGATGGAACAACCTTTTCCAAGCCTGTGAGTGGATAGCCCTGGCAGCGGCCAGTGGCATGGAAGTGAGTGGCTATTTTCGTGACGAAGCCGCGGGTCGAATGACTAAAACCAAAATCAAAGAACTGACCATGTCCCCGGAGTTTAAAGGGCGGGAAGGCTTTGTTCGTGATCTTTTGAAAAGAGAGAATAAAGCGGATCTCCCGAAAATGATGCAAACCTCCAAGGAAAAGGGAAACGTCAAATTTTCGGTGTGTACGGATTCTCTGAAATATTTTGGGGTGAAAGTCGAAGAACTGATTCCAGAATTAGATGAAGTGCAAACCGCAGAGGCCTTCTGGAAAGAAGCCGTTCTTCCCGCTGACCAGGTCCTGACCTTTTAACCCGGAATCATCGTATGGATCATTTGATTGCAAAAATAGGAAAAGGGCTGAAGGGGGCCAAGGATTTGACCTGGGACGAGGCCAAACTTGCTCTCAACGCCATTATCGAAGGACAAGCCACCGACGTTCAGGTGGGGGCGTTTTTAATGGCCATGCGCATCAAAACCGAATCCATAAGCGAACTCGCCGCTTTCACCACCACGGTCCGCAAGTGGGCACCCCCGATTCCCCTTCCACATGCCGAAAACATTGTGGACGTGCCCCTGTATGGAGAAAAACACAACACCATCCATGTGGTCGTCGCCGCCAGCCTTGTCGCGGCTTCGGCTGGTGCAGGTCTGTTCATGCATGGCGTAGAAAACCCGGAAATCCCCTACGATCTCCCTCAAGTCCTTCGTCACTTGCAGCTTCCTATCGCCCATACAGCAGCTGAAGCAATTGAGCATGGCGCTCAATCGCCCTGGGTGTATATGGATTTAGCCGGATACCATGCGCCATTAACCAAATTACTGGATCTACGGCGGGAATTTGGATTGCAGAATCTTTCCCATCAGGTGTCCAGACTACTGAACCCTGCCAGAGTGGGTTCACAAGTCATTGGAATTTCTCATCCCCCCTATTTGGACAAAATGGTAGAGGCCTTGGACATGCTGGGAGCGAAGCGTGCGCTAATTATTCAAGGAGTCGAAGGTTTTCCCGAACTCTCCCTTTCCGCGCCCTCCATGGCTCGTGAATTACGAAGCGGGCATATATCATCTTTAGTCTTTCGCCCCGATGATGCCGGATTCCGATCCGGACCATTTCAAGCCATGAGTTCGACCATTAACGGACCGGAATCCGGGAACCCGGAACACGAAGCCCACTTGATGACGCAATTACTGGTCGGGCGCCAGAAAGGCGATCGACGGGCTTGGGTGATCATGAATGCCGCCTTACTCATGTATGCCGCAGGGTTGGCCTCCTCTCTTGCGCAAGCCACACCGCTCGCCCAGGAAACACTGGATTCCGGGAAAGCCGGAGCGTTCTTCACCGCCCTGGTCCACGGACGCCCCCCGCAGGCTCAATTCGTCGTCCCACCTGCACCGGCGGTGATACCGGCATGAATCATATCCGCCAGTTAGAGGACCAAAGCGTCTATATTCTGCGGGAGGCGTATAAAAACTTTGATAACCTGGCCATGCTGTGGTCCATGGGCAAAGATTCAACAGTGCTATTGTGGCTGGCAAGAAAAGCGTTTTTTGGGCATGTCCCCTTCCCGCTACTCCATGTTGACACCAGCTACAAAATTCCTGAAATGATTGAATATCGGGATCGCCTCGCACGCGAGTGGCGATTAAATCTGATCGTGGGCCAAAACAAAAAAGCCCTGGCCGAAGGAATGAACCACACGAAGGGACGAGTGGAATGTTGCACCGCCTTAAAAACCCAAGGCTTAAAACAATTGCTGGAAGAGAAGGGCTACACTGGGATCATTCTGGGTGTGCGATCGGACGAAGATAGTACCAGGGCGAAGGAGCGGTATTTCTCCCCGCGGGACAAAAACAATGAATGGGATTTTCGCGATCAGCCACCCGAACTGTGGGATCAATATAAACTTTCTTTTCCGCCGGGCACCCATATCCGGATCCATCCCCTCTTGGATTGGACAGAGATCAATATTTGGGAATACATCAAATTAGAAAATATTCCATTTCTGGATAATCTCTACCTGGATCAAGGCACCGGCAAACGCTATCGCAGTCTGGGATGCGCCCCATGCACGACACCAATTGATTCCACTTCGAAAAATGTGGATGAGGTCATCATTGAGTTACGCAACACCAAGGTGGCGGAGCGGGCAGGACGCGCACAGGACGAAGGACGAGGGATGGAACAATTACGCAAAGATGGATACATGTGAATATGACGGTCACACCAGCCATAGGCCAATCTCACAACACCCCCCAGGACAATTCCATCCGGGAGAGAATGAATATCGTGATCGTAGGTCACGTCGACCACGGGAAATCCACGCTTTTGGGTCGTCTGTATGCCGACACCGGAACCTTACCAACCGGCAAGATCGAAAAAATCCAGGCCATTTGCAAGCAACAAGGCAAAGAATTCGAATACGCCTTTCTTTTTGATGCCTTTTTAGAAGAGCAACAACAAGGGATCACCATCGACACGGCCCGAACTTTCTTCAGCTGGGGAGGGCGACAATACATTATCATTGACGCACCGGGACATAAGGAATTCTTGAAAAACATGGTCTCAGGTGCCGCTCGTGCCGAGGCGGCGCTCTTGGTTATTGATGCCCTGGAAGGCGTGCGCGACCAATCCAAACGCCATGGGCTGTTGCTCTCCATGTTAGGAGTCAAACAGGTCACCGTGGTGGTCAATAAAATGGACCTGGTCAATTACCGCGAAGACACCTTCCACGCCATCGAAAAAGAATACCGGGAATTTCTCACCCAATTGAACGTCATTCCCCAATACGTCATCCCCGCGAGCGCCAAACAGGGCATCAACATCATCAAGCCCAGCGCGGAAACACCATGGTACACCGGACCATCCGTGTTGGATTCCCTGGCGCATTTTCATCTGGAGTCCAAGCAGGCAGAACAAACACTCCGTCTTCCTATTCAAGACGTGTATAAGTTCGACGCCCGCCGGATTTTAGTCGGCCGGATCACGGCAGGGAAACTCAAGATTGGTGATCGGCTGGTCTTTTCCCCTTCCAACAAATCAGCCAATATCCAAACGATTGAAGCCTTTAATCTCGATCCACCGCCAACTCAAGCCAAAGCCGGCCAATCCGTCGGCATTACCCTGGACGAACAAATTTTTGTGGAACGAGGGGAAATTGCGACTCACGATGATGCCAGGCCGTTGGTCTCCACCCGCATCCGTGCCAACCTGTTCTGGTTAGGAAGTCGTCACTTGGAAACCCGCCGGCCATATGTCTTGCGCCTGGCCACCAGGGAAGTCCCCTGCGAAGTCGCGACCATCCATCGCATTGTTGACGCCACTAATTTAGACGACCGACAGACGCAAACCACCGTGAAACGCAATGAAGTGGCCGACATCACGCTTCGGACCAAATCTCCCATTGCGTTTGATCTCTATGCGCAGTTCGAGACCACCGGCCGCTTCGTTCTGGTGGATGAGTACGATGTGGCAGGAGGTGGAATCATCACGGAACTGGTCCAGGACGATCAGGAGGATTTTCGAACGGAGGCACGAGAACGGGATTCCGCATGGGTCAAGGGGGATGTGGGAGCAGAAGACCGGGCCCAACACTATGGACATCGAGCAGCTGTTGTCTTACTGACCGGTCCCGATGCCACCGCGAAAGGATTTCTGGCTCGAAAACTGGAAACCGTGCTCGTCGCCGAAGGCCGGCATGCCTACCTTCTCGCGCCGGAGAATCTGCAACGGGGACTTGATGCCGATCTGGTCGACACGAAACCGGATGAAATCATTCGACGGTTTGGCGAAGTGGTCCGGTTGCTGACCGATACAGGCTCCCTGGTGATTTCCACAACCAATGCACTCCATGAACCGACGAAACACATCGTCCAGACCTTACAAACGTTGGTGAACCCGATCCCGGTCCTCACCATCCATATGGTTAAAGATTTACTAGGGCCTCAACCGGATACAGATCTGATTTTTGCAGGGCCCGAAAATTTTGACGACTGCACCCACCAAATCATTGAATTGCTCAAGTCCAGGGGGATCCTGGCTGCCCCCCCCAGTGGGCGGGCCGACTTCCAGTACTCCATTTAAGCCCCACACCATTCGCGGAACATCTCCGTTTCCGGCCTCCCTTTTTTCTGATGGTACCTGGTTGCCGGCAGTTGAAGGCTTTATCCGGTTGCCACACTGTCGCTTGATCTTTCATCTTCAATGGCTATCTTGAATAGGAAAAAAAAACCGGCTTAAAGAAAATACGTGTGAATCTTGAGGAAGAATGCGTGTATAATAAAGGAACTACCTGATAGTCAGGGAGAAAAGATTGAACCTTAACAAGGGGGTGACTGGCTTCGACGGGAATCAAGAGGTCAACAGAGCGTGTCGAGCTCTCGGAGTCTCGTAAAACCTTCGGGAAAACATTAATTGCCAACGATAATTTGGCTCTCGCGGCTTAATTGACCGCGACGTCTCTCCTCTCTTTGTCTGCGGGGG